>JAZRLK010000145.1:0-17188 GCA_045646805.1 Faecousia sp. | reverse complement strand
ACAGATACCCGTTAAGCAACGAAAACTGAGCAAACGAACCCTGGTGGCTGCGGTGCTGATCGTACTGTGTATCCCGTTGACCATCTTTGCCGGTGTGATGTATCTTGGCAATCAGCATTACAATGTGACCGCTATGCTGGTACTGATCGAGTGTATGGTGCCTTTCTTCCTGGTGTTTGAAAGCCGCAAACCCAAGGCAAGAGAGCTGGTGACCATCGCTGTGCTGTGTGCCATCGCAATCGCCGGTCGGTCTGCTTTCTTCATGCTACCCCAGTTCAAGCCGGTATTGGCGCTGGTCATTATCTCCGGTGTTGCCTTCGGCGGAGAGACCGGCTTCCTGGTAGGCGCAGTGACCATGATGGTATCCAATGTGCTATTCTCCCAAGGTCCCTGGATGCCTTGGCAGATGTTCAGCATGGGCATTATCGGCTTCCTGGCGGGTGTGCTGTTCCGTAAAGGACTACTCCGACGCAGCCGTGGCAGCTTGGCTACCTTTGGTGCGTTTTCAGCAGTAATCATCTACGGCGGCATTATGAACCCCGCCGCTGCGCTGATGTATAACGCCCAAACCATCAACTGGGAAATGCTGAAAGCTTACTATGTGTCCGGCCTTCCCATGGATCTAATCCATGCCGCCGCAACGGTGATCTTCATTCTCATCGCCGCCGAACCTATGCTGGAAAAGCTGGACCGTATTAAGGTCAAATATGGATTGGTAGAATGATTCAACAAGATATTGTCACATGTTTATAATGTATGCGGGTTACCCTTATTTTTTCCCTTATGGGAATAACAACTGGCAGTAACCAGTGGTTGTTTGTGGTGGTTATAAGTTCGGGAAAACAATATATTTTACATTAAAGAGTGAACTTTTGCTAAAGAAATGTTTCGTTCGCTTGAATTCAAGTCCCGCCTCGCGCACCAAAAAATGCAGATATCCATTTGGATATCTGCATTTTTTATTTGCACTGCGGGACTTGAAGAGGGCGGCCTTGCCGTAAGGCAAGGTAAAAAAGTGTCCGGTGGACATTTTTTTAGCCCGGGGGAAAGTCCATCAATCCCGGAGTGCAGTCCGTAGGACTGTAAACCGGGATTGATTTTTTGTTGTGAAAACCGCTCTTATTGTCAGTCGATCCTTGCCAAAACGAGTAAAACCCCTTGGTTTCTAAGAACTTTAGAAATCAAGGGGTATTTTTGGTTCTATGTTAATAGTTGGGGGAGCGCCAAAATAGAATAAAGTTAGGATCGTGTCGGAGTTTTGGCTCCGGCACGATTTTATGTATTGCAGAAGAGACTTCTTTTCTGAACTTACATGCATTAGTATCTTTTTAACACAGGTACTGCCGGGGAGAATTTAGAGTTGACATTTGTATTGTTATAATATAAAATATCAAACGATATATAACGAACGATATTTAAGGAGGTTGCATATGCCGCCCACAGTGAGAACTACAAAAGAAGAAATCGTGAATGCTGCCGTTGATATTGTGCGAAAGGATGGTGCATCTGCGCTGAATGCAAGAATGATTGCTTCTGTGTTGAATATTTCCACACAGCCTGTTTTTTCTAATTTTGCATCAATGAGTGAGCTCCGCCTTGCGGTTGTAGAAAAAGCCGATGCATTATGTCAGGCCTATATGCAGCAGGAAGTGGATAGGGGAGAGTATCCTGCTTACAAGGCAAATGGAATGGCATACATTCGGTTTGCGAAACAGGAAAAGGAACTTTTTAAGCTTTTATATATGCGTGACCGAGCCGGGGAATCTGTTTCTCAGGGGTCGGAAATCACCGAGCAGATGGAGAGAATTGTTTGCAATAATACCGGTCTGAGTGGGAATGATGCGAAATTGTTTCATCTTGAGATGTGGGCTTATGTTCACGGGATTGCCACAATGTTTGCTACCGGCTTTCTGGATCTCGAATGGGAACTTGTCAGCAAGATGCTTACAGATTGTTATCAAGGCCTAAGAAAGCATTATGGAATGGAGTGATTTGACTTGGATGCAATTGTTATTAAGGGATTAACAAAAAAATATAAGGATGTCACTGCTGTGGATAACCTTAGTTTATCCGTGCGTAAGGGAGAATTGTTTTCTTTGCTTGGTGTTAACGGCGCAGGTAAGACTACAACGATCAAAATGCTTTCGTGTCTTGTGCAGCCTACCGCCGGTGATGCTTTTTTAAACGGAAAAAGTATCTGTCGAGAATCTGGTGAAATAAAAAGATTTATTGGTGTTTCACCCCAGGAAACAGCAATTGCGCCAGGTCTATCGGTTAGGGAGAATTTGGAACTGATGTGCGGCGTTTATGGCTTTGCAAAGGAAAAACGGAACGGCAAAATTAACGAATTGATGGAGCTTCTATGCCTTGAATCAGTGCTTGAGAAAAAAGCGGGGAAATTGTCGGGAGGCTGGCAACGCAGATTAAGCATTGCTATGGCTTTGATCAGCGAGCCTGAAATATTATTCCTTGATGAGCCTACACTGGGATTGGATGTTATTGCTCGAAGTGACCTGTGGGATCTGATTCGCTCTTTAAAAGGTAAAATTACCATTATTCTGACTACACATTATATGGAAGAGGCAGAGGCATTATCAGATCGTATTGCAATTATGAAAAATGGCAGGCTTCTGATTTGCGACACTGCAAATAAAATCAAGGAAGCGGCAGGGGAAGAGAGTTTTGAACGAGCATTTATTCAGATCGTCAAAGGAGTGAACAAATGAGAATGATGACTTTTGCAAATAGAATCACAAAGGAGATTCTGCGTGATCCTCTCAATCTTGCATTTGGTCTTGGATTTCCCTTGGTGCTGATATTCCTTCTAAGTGCAATTCAAGCGAATATTCCGGTTGAAATGTTTGAAATCACACATCTGACTCCCGGTATTACAATATTTGGTCTGTCTTTTATGACGTTATTTTGCGCAACAATTATTTCAAAGGACAGAAATAGTTCGCTGCTCCAGCGTTTGTATACCACACCTCTTACGCCTGTAGATTTTATTCTGGGATATACGCTTCCGGTTATCCCTATTTCAGTAGCACAATGTGTTGTATGTTACATTGCTGCTGTAATTCTTGGGCTTAATCTCACGGTAACTATTCTCTATGCCGTAGCTTTTATCATTCCTGTTTCGTTGTTATATATTTCCTTAGGGTTACTTTGCGGAAGTGTTTTAAATGATAAGCAGGTCGGTGGCGTTTGCGGTGCTTTGCTTACCAATTTGTCCGCATGGTTGTCAGGAATTTGGTTTGATTTGGAGCTTGTTGGTGGTGTATTCGGAAAGATTGCATATTTACTTCCTTTTGTTCATGCTGTTGAAATGGAGCGGGCTGTACTTTTAGGTGATTTTTCAAATGTTTTCGGCCATTTATGGTGGGTTTTGGGATACGCAGCGGTCTTAATGGCACTGGCTGTATTGCTGTTTTTGCGGCAGATGAAGAAATAATGACTTGTTCTCATAATGCAATTAGATAATTGGATTGCCTTTGTGCGCTGTGCTGCCTATTGACAATCGTCAACTTCTTTGTTATATTTAATATGTTCCGGAATACTTGAATTTGTGTACTTCTGGCAATTTCTTATGGTATTGCAATTAAGATAACAAGGAGAGATAAAAATGGCAGGTTTATTCAATAAAAACACGCAGGTTCAGCAAAGATCGCAGAAAGAAATTCTTACTTCAAGGTATTTTTCTGCCAGACATAATATCCTTTTGCTTGTCATACTCACATTGGTAAATGTTTTCTTGCTGGTAACAGATGCCGGTTCTTATTTCGTTTTCTCCGCTTTTATTCCGTATTTGCTGATAGATTTGGGCAGGTTATTATGCGGAATGTACCCTGCGGAGTATTATGCGCAGAATTTTCCCGGAATGGAATTTTTAAATGTTTCATTTTTTGTAATTTGCATAATCATTGCTGCTGTCATTCTTCTGTTATATCTTGTCAGCTGGCTGCTTAGTAAAAAGCCGAGAGTGGGCTGGATGATTTTTGCTCTCGTATTTATTGCAATTGATACCATTGCAATGTTGCTTTGGGTTGATGATTTTTTAGAGAGCATTATGGATATTTTGTTCCATCTTTGGGCGGTTTTGTCGTTGACTCGGGGTGTTGTTTCTTACTATAAAGCGAAGAAATTGCCTGAAGAACCGGAACCTGAGATTATTCTTGAAGAGAATCCGGAACCTGTAGAGGAAGTTGTCGAATAATATATCGCTTTGGGGGTCTGCTGCAGAATGCGGCAGACCCCCTTTGTAATTCCGTTCTTGCAATATATGAATTTATTTGATATACTGTTTCTAAACAGTATCTTGGAGGGATAATAATGCAGGATATCGGAATGCAATATCATATTCACTGTCAGCAGGGGGATGTGGGACGGTATTGTTTTTTGCCCGGTGACCCCGGCAGATGTGAGGCAATTGCTCAGAATTTTGATAACCCTGTCCATATTGGAATGAACCGGGAATATAATATTTATACCGGAACATTGTTGGGTGAAAAGGTTTCGGTTTGTTCTACCGGCATCGGCGGACCTTCCGCCGCTATTGCAATGGAAGAACTTTCCGCAATTGGATGCGATACATTTATCCGAGTAGGTACCTGCGGCGGTATTGACCTGGAGGTGCTGCCCGGAGACGTTATTGTTGCAACCGGCGCGATTCGTTATGAGCATACTTCGTTAGAGTATGCGCCTATTGAGTTTCCTGCTGTGCCTGATTTTGATGTTACTGCGGCGCTGAAGGCAGCCAGCGAGGAATTGGGATATCGGACCCACACCGGTGTTGTGCAATGCAAAGACTCCTTCTATGGCCAGCACTCGCCTGATAAGTCGCCCGTGTATTATGATTTGCTTCAAAAGTGGGAATCCTGGAAGCGCCTTGGCGTAAAAGCCAGCGAAATGGAATCTGCTGCGTTGTTTGTAGTAGCAGCGGCTTTGGGCGTTCGCTGCGGCAGGTGCTTCCATGCTGTTTGGAATCAGGAAAGAGAAAAGTTGGGAATGGCAATGCCGATGACGGAAGATACCTCCGGTGCGATCAAAGTCGGTATCGAGGCAATGAAGCGAATTATCGCAATGGATAGGAAATGAGTAAAAAAGAAGTCGAAGATTATTGCTTCGACTTCTTTTTTATACGAATTGGTATTTGAGATAATATCACAGCTGTAAAAACAAGAATACAACCGATCCATTCATTTTGGGACAGTGCGCCATCGCCTTTAAGCCAACCGAAGGTACAGAAGATCCATCCAAATATTACAGCAAATACAGATTCAAGGCTCATAATCAGGGATGCAAGGGTAGGGTCGGTATTTTTTTGACCGATAATTTGGAAGGCATAACCCAGTCCCATAGAGAAAAATCCAACATGAATTAGGGGGAAAATGCAGCCTGTTATGCCGCTTATACTGATTGTTTCAGAAGAAACAGCAATTATACCGGAAAAAACACTGCAGATAAACGCCTGAATGGCATTTAAGCGAAATGTATCGATGCTATTTGCAAAAATATCTACAAAGGTTATTTGAATCGCAAACATTAAGGCGCAGCCTAATGTCAGAAGATCACCGGCGGTAATAGAAGAAACTCCTACGCAGCTTAGGAAATACAAACCAACAACAGCCAGTGCGACGCTGATGGGGACCATAATGGTAGGTCTTTTTTTACGGAAAATGCCAATAATCGGAACAATTACCACATACATTGCAGTCAAAAATCCAGATTTTCCGGGATCGGTATCACTTGCAAGACCAAGCTGCTGAAGATTGCAGGCGAGAAATAGAGGAATGCCGCATAATACTCCGGCAATCCATAATTTTTTGTCTGCCCAATTTTTCCAAAAGGTTTTCTCGGAGTGTTTTATCTTATCTGAAATAGCGATCAGAGGAAGTAGGCCAATCACTGCGATGGTACATCGTATTGCCTGAAAGGAAAATGGCCCTAAATGATTCATAGCCAGACTTTGAGAAGCAAATGCCGAGCCCCAAATGATTGTGGCAACTAATAGTAATAGGATTCCGGATATTTTCTTTTTCATTTTTAATCACCGCAGGATAATTTATCATAAATACAATTATTTTGCAAGGATGATAATTGCATTTTTGAACCGTTCGGGTTATAATGAAATAAAAAACCTGGAGGTAGTATTATGCAAGAAAACAGAATTAAAAACCGTTCCGAAATTTCAATTGAAGATACTTGGGCAATTGAGGATATTTACTGTTCCGAGGAGGCTTGGGAAAAGGATTTGCTGTCGCTGGAAGAAGATAGGGAGAATTTGTCGTCCTATGCCGGTAAATTGGCCCAATCCGGTAAATTGTTGTATGAATATCTTTCCTGTATGGAAAAAACACAAAACAAAGCCAGCTCTCTTGCTAACTATGCAATGCGTAAGGCTGATGAAGACACCCGGGATTCTCATTGCCAGGCAATGACAGGCAGATTTGTCAGCGTTGCTGTTTCTATCAGCACGGCATGCGCATTTGAAACGCCGGAAATTATGTCAATTTCTGATGAAGACTTGGAAAAGTTCTATCGTGATTGTCCGGAACTGGAGCGTTATCGTCGGTATTTGACAGATCTTCGCCGTATGAAGGATCATGTTCTTTCTGCTGCAGAGGAGAAGTTGTTGTCAGCGGCTTCTGAAATGGCCCAGGCGCCCAGCCAGAGTTATGGTATGTTTGCCAATGCAGATATCAAATTTGCAGATGCAATGGACAGCAACGGTAATGCACATCCTGTCAGTCAGGGTACATTTGTTCCCACGCAGGAAAGCAGTGACCGCACCTTGCGTAAAAATGCCTATGAAAGCCTGTATCGCGGTTTTACGGACTTCCAAAATACCGCTGCATCCTTGCTGAATGCCCAGAATAAGCAGCTGAAATTTTATGCCGATGCAAGAAAATACGATTCTGCATTTGAAGCGGCGTTGGATGGTACGAATGTTCCCACATCCGTGTATTTGAATCTGATCGACACGGTTCATAAGCATATGGATAAAATGCACCGCTATGTGCGCCTGCGCAAGAAACTGCTGGGTGTTGACACGCTGCATTTTTATGATATTTATACACCCCTTGTTTCGGACGTGGATAAGAAAATTCCTTTTGCACAGGCAAAAGAAACAGTGTATGAAGCGTTGGCTCCTCTTGGTGAAGATTACCGCAGTATTTTAAAAGAGGGTTTTAATAACCGTTGGATTGATGTATACCAAAATGTTGGCAAGAGAAGCGGTGCGTATTCTGCCGGTGCACCGGTCCATCCCTTTGTTCTCTTGAATTATTCCGGCACATTGGATAGCCAGTTCACATTGGCGCACGAAATGGGTCATGCACTTCATTCCTATCTTTCCAATAAAAATCAGAATCCTATTGATGCCAGCTATGTTATTTTTGTTGCAGAAGTTGCTTCTACTTGCAATGAGGCGCTTTTGATGGAATATCTTTTGGGCAAAACAACTGATAAGAAGGAACGGATTTATCTGATCAATCATTTCCTGGATCAGTTCAGAGGTACTCTGTACCGCCAGACTATGTTTGCTGAATTTGAATTGAATATTGGTAAGATGGCAAAAGAAGGACAAACCCTAACAGCAGATGTCCTTCGCCAGGAATATCGTCGGCTGAACGAGGTATATTACGGCCCGGATATTGTTGTCGATGATGCGATTTCTATGGAATGGGCAAGGATTCCTCATTTCTATTATGATTATTATGTATTCCAGTACGCAACCGGTTATTCTGCAGCGATTGCTCTTTCCCGCCGGATCTTGGAGGAAGGGGAAAGTGCAGTAAAAGACTATATTGAATTTTTGTCCGGCGGCTGTTCCAAGAGTCCTATTGATTTGCTGAAGGGTGCAGGCGTGGATATGACCGGTCCGGAGCCGATTGAGCAGGCACTGACTTTGTTTGGCGATCTGCTGGATGAAATGGAAGAACTGACCAATGAATAATGATATTTTTATCCCCACATTGCATACCTTCGCAATGAATAATATTTTTACAGGATCATTGGGGATGTTTCGCTTTAAAATTGCTCCCAACATAGTAAAAAAATCAGCCAAAGAAGTAAATATGGAAGAAAGTTCTATCACTGCTCAGTTTTGGCATGGTTTATATTGCTACGAGAAAAGCCAGGTCGAAGGCAGTCAAACCTTTCCGATGACAGAAGAGGGAAGACGGAATATGAAATCCTGGCTGGAATCCAATATTTGATATACGATAGGTTTTTATATGACAGAACAACAATGTATTCGATTTATAAATGCCAGAAGAGGCTATATAGAAAGAAAATACAGCCGGTTAAACCCGGAGCAGCGGCGTGCTGTTCTTACTACGGAAGGTCCGCTGCTGCTGCTCGCTGGTGCCGGTAGCGGAAAAACAACCGTTCTGGTGAATCGAATTGCCAATCTGATTCGTTATGGACGAGGCAGCGATAGCAGAGAAATTCCAGATTTTGTAACAGCCGAGGATGTTGCTTTTCTTGAAAATCTTATTGATCCGATTTCAGAACAGGATCAGATGCGTGCTGATTTTTTGTGCGCATTGGAGCCTGTCTTGCCTTGGAATATCTTGGCGGTGACATTTACCAATAAAGCCGCAGATGAGATGAAAAGCCGTTTGATCGAAATGGCAGTTCCGGATGGAGACAGTGTGTGGGCTATGACATTTCACTCAGCGTGCTGCAGGATATTGCGGAAGCATATCGATAGGTTGGGTTATACCACCAGTTTTACAATCTATGATACCTCTGATTCTGAGCGTGTGATGAAAGGCATCATCAAGGATATGGGTCTTGACGACAAGACCTTTCCTGCCAAATATGTTTTATCCATTATCAGCAAGGAAAAGGATAAAATGGTATCTGCTGAGGAATATTACAGCCGGGCAGATGAAGGCTATGACGTTCGGGTAATGCATATTGCCAGGGCGTTTAAAAAGTACCAGGATAAACTAAAGGAAAATAATGCCCTTGATTTTGATGACATTATATTCCTTACCGTAAAGCTCTTGCAGGACAATGAGGATATTCGCACCTATTACCAGCAAAAATTTCGATATGTTCTGGTAGATGAGTACCAGGATACTAACCATATGCAGTATTTACTTACATCAATGCTGGCTGGAGGTTACGAGAATATTTGTGTTGTTGGTGATGATGATCAGAGCATCTATCGTTTTCGGGGGGCAACAATTGAAAACATCTTGTCCTTTGAAAAGCAGTATCAGGGATCCAGAGTGATTCGTCTGGAGCAAAACTATCGCTCAACGCAGTCTATTTTAAATGCAGCTAATGCTGTAATTTCCCATAATAAAGGAAGAAAAGGCAAACAGCTTTGGACTGCCAACGAAGCAGGCGAACCCATTACAGTTTATGAAGCATCTGATGAGGGCTCTGAGGCAAATTATATAGCAGGGCAGATCCTTGCAGCCTCGAAGAACTCCGGCTTCAAGGAAAATGCAATTCTTTATCGTACCAATGCTCAGTCCAATGCGCTTGAATATGCGTTCAAAAGAAATGGCATTCCTTACCGCATCATTGGTGGAACCCGGTTCTTTGAGCGGGCGGAAATTAAGGATATGTTATCCTATCTTTGTGTCATCAATAACCGCAACGATGATCTTCGCCTGCACCGCATTATCAACAATCCCCCCAGAGGATTGGGTGCTAAGACAATCGAGGTTGCAGAGCGGCTTTCTCAGGCGGAGGGATGTCCGCTGTATCGCGTTGTAAGCGATCCTTATTCTTATACGCCGTTGGAAAAAGCCGCTGGGAAGCTGATGCAATTTACTGTAATGATTGAAGAATTAGCGCAGCTTTTGGAACAAGGTTTGACTCTGGCAGAGTTCTATGAACAAGTAATGGTGCGTACCGGCTATATTCAAATGCTGGAAAGTAAGCCTACTGAGGAGAATATTGGAAGACTGGAAAATATTCGTGAATTAAAATCCAGCATTCTGACTTATATGCAAAATGATCCAACGCCTACTTTGGCAGGATTCCTGGAGGAGGTTGCCCTTTATACCGATATAGAGGAATATAATGCGGGCGATGATGCAGTTGTAATGATGACAATGCACTCTGCTAAGGGTTTGGAGTTTCCCAATGTTTATTTAGTTGGATTCGAAGATGGCCTGTTTCCTGGAATGCGCGCCATTGGAGAGATATCGGAAATGGAGGAGGAGAGACGCCTGTGTTATGTTGCAATAACCCGGGCAATGAAAAACCTAACTGTTTCCTATGCTCGGCAGAGAATGCTCTACGGTCGCACAAATGCAGCTTTGCCATCAAGATTTCTGAAAGAAATCCCGGAAAATTTGGTGCGCCGTAAGGGGGCCTACCGTACACCGGAATATGGAAACCGCAGTGCATCCTATCAGACACCCAATTACGGTACATCCACCTTCAGGAATAATTATTCTATCCCTGCCCAGAAACCCCAGTCGCCTATGATCGAATTGAATAAAGGTGATATGGTCAATCATACCGCATTTGGCAGAGGTATGGTCCTTTCTGTGATGAAGGTAGGCGGCGATGCGCTTTTGGAGATTGCTTTTGATAAAATAGGTACAAAGAAATTAATGGCAAAAACTGCGTCAGCCCATATGAAAAAACTGTAATAATTTGCTCTGTAATATCATATTCTTTTCCGGGAGGGAATGGATATGAGGCGTTTTGTGAGCAGAATATTTCGTTGGATCATTGTTTTGATGCTGCTGCTTGCAGGCGGTTTGATGTATTTTAGATTTAAGTATCATCAGGATATCATGGAATTGGCAGAAACTCAGGTCCGTAATTCTACATCGGATTTGATTAACGATGCCATTGACCGTCAAATTGAGATAGGGAATATTCAATATGACCGAATGGTTTATTTTGAAAAGGATCTTAATGGCAACATAACAGCATTGAAAACCAATATGAGCGAGGTAAACCGGTTAAAAACAGATATTCTTGATCTGATCAACGATGAGATTTTGGCATTGGATAATACAGATCTTGGGATCCCGATAGGAAGCTTGATCCTGCCGGAAATGTTTTCCGGAAAGGGATTTCAGATTCCGGTACTGATTCACTCCATAAGCAATTCCGATGCAGCATTTTCCAGTAATTTTACAGAAGCCGGTATCAACCAAACACTGCAGCAGCTAACAATGGAGGTTTTAGTTGATGTTACAGTTTTGGTTTTAGGTGAAACGAAAAGCTTTACGGTTTCCAGCCATGTTGTTGTTGCAGAAACGGTTATAGTGGGTCAGGTTCCCAATACATTTTTTCAGTCCGGAGGATTAAAATGAATATAAAAGACAGAATAATGAGTTTAACAAAACTTCTTAATGAGGCAAATTATCAGTATTATGTGCTGGATGACCCCCGGATGCCCGATTTTGAATACGATAGACTGCTTCGGGAACTGGAAAATTTGGAAGCTGAAAATCCCCAATATGCGCAACCGGATTCGCCTACACTGCGTGTAGGCGGTCAGGCGTTAAGTAAATTTGATAAAGTGACCCATACCGTGCCACTTATGAGTTTGCAGGATGTATTTTCTTTAGAAGAATTAGATCAATTCCTGATAAAAATCCAGGATGAATATCCTGGCACAGAGTTTACCGTGGAACCCAAAATAGATGGACTGTCTGTTGCTCTGGAATATGAAAAAGGCTACTTTGTACGCGGTGCAACTCGTGGCGACGGCGTGATTGGCGAAGATGTTACGGAAAATCTGAAAACAATTCATGCTATTCCTATGCATATTGAAAATGCTCCGGATAAATTGATTGTTCGCGGCGAAGTGTTTATGCCTAAGAAAAGCTTTGAGAAGCTGAACAATCGGCAGGAGCAGGAGGGAAAACCTCTTTTTGCCAATCCACGAAATGCGGCAGCAGGATCATTGCGTCAACTGGATCCGAAAATTGCAGCTCAGCGTGGTTTGGACATTTATATATTTAATGTTCAGTATGCAGAAGGCGTTTCCTTTGATTCACACAGTGAATCCCTAGAATATTTGAAACAGCTGAAGTTAAAGGTAATAGATTGGTATCTGCTGGATCAAATTGATCAAATTAACAATCAGGTTTTTGCAATCAATGAACATCGTGACAAGCTTGCCTGCGATATTGACGGAGCGGTTATAAAAGTCAACAATATTTCCACCCGGGAACAGTTGGGAGCAACGGCAAAATTCCCAAGATGGGCCGCTGCATACAAATACCCGCCGGAAATTAAGCCGACTATTGTCGAAGATATTGTTGTTCAAGTGGGCAGAACCGGTGTCCTGACACCGAAGGCGGTTGTAAAACCTGTTCGCCTTGCGGGCACAACGGTTACCAATGCCACATTGCATAATCAGGATTTTATTACAGAACGGGATATCCGTATCGGCGATACGGTCCAAATTCGCAAGGCAGGGGAGATTATACCTGAAATTTTGGAAGTTGATTTATCCAAGAGACCTTCCGGTACGCAACCGTATATTCTGCCAAACGTATGTCCCGTTTGCGGATCTCCTACAAGAAAAGATGATGATGGTGCATTTCTACGTTGCACAGGTACTTCCTGCCCTGCGCAGTTGAGTAGAATTATAGAGCATTTTGTCAGCCGGGACGCTATGGATGTGGATGGACTGGGCGGCGCAATTGTTGATAATCTGATCGAAAAAGGTATGCTGAAATCTGCTGCCGACATTTACGAACTTACCATAGATGATGTTAAATCTCTATGGCAAAACGGCGAAACAGCTGCAAAAAAATTGATATTATCCATCGAAAAAAGTAAGGAGCAAGACCTATCCCGTCTGATTTATGCGCTTGGTATTCGGCAGGTTGGTGCAAAAACAGGAAAAGTTTTAGCGAAATACTTTGGATCTTTGGATAGTTTGATGGAAGCGCAAAAAGAGGAATTGACTCAGATCTCTGATGTCGGTGAGATTACCGCTGGTTTTATTTTTGACTGGTTCCGCCAGAAACAGTCCTTAGAAATGATTGAAAAGCTTCGCAAAGCGGGCGTTAATTTTGAAAGCAAGATCGCCGTTACCGATACTCGATTTGCCGGGATGACATTTGTTTTAACCGGTGCCCTCACGAAATTCACAAGAGATGAGGCCACAGAAAAGATAGAATTGTTTGGCGGAAAAGCATCCGGATCGGTTTCCAAGAAAACAACCTATGTTGTGGTAGGTGAAAATGCCGGTTCGAAAGAAAGAAAAGCCAGAGAATTGAATATTCCCATTCTTTCTGAAGACGAGTTCTTGCAGATGATTCTGTAATCAAACAAAAAATTCCGGTTACCCCTATGGGGGAACCGGAATTTTATTTGCAGATTCTTATAGGATTTTATAAAAAATACTGTATTACCAGCTTTTTTAATATGGGAAATTCATATTTCATCTACATCCGAACCAAAAATAAAAGGGAGGCACTTGCCTCCCTTTTATTTTTGGTGCGAGAGATGGGACTCGAACCCACACGGCGAAACCACACGCACCTCAAACGTGCTTGTCTACCATTCCAACACTCTCGCGTCAGCTTGAATATTATACCGACAAATATTCTTTTTGTCAATCATTTCTTGGTCTAAATTCAATTATTTTATCCACTGATTTATTTTTTTATTGATCCAGCTTGCAACTTGATTCATTCCTTCTCCGGTTTTAGCGGAGATAAAGAGAATATCAATGTTGGGATTGCGCATCTTTGCGTACTCAACAAGTTTATCGCAATCAAAATCAAAATAGGGAAGGACATCAATTTTGTTAACAATCAACAGGTCGCAATTTTCGTACATAAGCGGGTATTTCATAGGTTTGTCGTGCCCTTCCGGAACGGAAAGAATGGTGATATTGGTAACTGCGCCTGTATCAAATTCCGCCGGGCAAACTAAATTTCCTACATTTTCCAGGATTACCAGATCATAGTTTTCGTATCCTAATTCCTGCAGTCCCTGGCGTGTCATATCTGCATCCAGGTGGCACATTCCGCCGGTGTGGAGCTGGATGGATGTAACGCCGGCTTCTACGAGGGTTTGAGCGTCAATATTGGAGTCGATATCTGCTTCCATAACTGCCATACGCCATTGTCTTGTTAAAATCTGAGAAAGAGCCAGCAGTGTGGTTGTTTTTCCGGAACCGGGAGAGGACATTAAATTGATCAAAAAAGTTTTGGATTTTTTTAACGAAGCTCGCAAGCATTCGGCATCTTTGTTGTTGTCTTCAAAAACACTTTGCTTTAATTCTATGATCTTGATTTCTTCCACTGTTTAATCATCCTTATCTTCATTCCAGACCTTCAGATCCAAATTGAAATCTTTTTGGAAATATTCCCGAAGATCCTTGCGCATAGGCATTGTTTGTTTCAGCTTAATAACATCCTTGGGACAACGGGTCTTACAGATACCGCAGCCAACACATGTTTCCTGGTTGATGATAACTTTACCGTTCTTGTCAAAGCTGATTGCCTCTACAGGACAGCCGTTTGCACCGGTATTGCAAAGTCCGCAGCCAATACATTTTGTCAGATCCGGTACGGCGGTCCATCCGGAGGGGTGAAAGCGGTGACGTTCATTTTCTGTTGCATTTCTTGCGAGCCGCATTGCAATGCAGCAACAGGGGCAGCAGAAGCATATCTCCAGCATTTTATCCATTTGATCATTACGGATACCCCAAAGCATTTGCTCTACTTCAATCCATACAGCTTGTCCCATCAGGCCGTATTGTGCAGCTTTGTCAACACGGGCACAAGCTTCCTCATAAGTTAGTTCACGACCGAGATTGTGCTTAACTACAATCCGACCGGCTTCGCCTAAGAACAGGCATCCCAAATTCTGAGGGAAATCAGTGCAATCATTTGCTTGACGGCAAAGGCAGGAATCCATACCGCCAATAAAGGAAACGTTTTTTAAGGACTCCTTGATCATATCCAATGGGACAATTACTTTTTCGCTTTCATCTGTGATATCAACATTCAAGGGCATAACAACCGTTGAGGTATTTTTCTCCATATCGGGATAAAGCTTGATGCCTTTTTTGTAAAGCTTGCCTTTAAAGCCGCCCTTTTTCATCCAGCCGGAATATTTGATAAACATCCGGTAGAGCTTCAAAGCCAAAGGCCAACGCTTATCGCTCATATATACAAGATGCTCCAGAAGGAAATTGGTAATTCCAAGTCCGTTGCGCTTGTTTTTGTAGGGAGGGAAGCCAACCTCTTTCCTGTCCAGCCGTTCCTGGTCCAGATAGAGAACATTGCCCTGCTCATCAATGTTGCTATCTTGCATACCCTCCGTCATATCCTTTGTGTTTTGCTCCATTTTGAATTTCCTTCTCTCTTTGTATCAATCTGACTTGCAAAATAATCTATTTTCCAATATATCATATTTTCAACATATTGCAAAGAAAAAAATAAGATTATTTCTGAATTATTTCGGTGCTCTTTTCGCCAGAATTGCTTGACAAACAGAGCGGTTCGGTGTTAAAATGCTAATAATTAAATATCGCTGTGAACAGAAAGAGTAACAGATTGAGAAAAGTTCAGAGAGCCGGGACCTTGGCTGTGAGTTTCGGTGCTTTTTGACTGTGAAAGTGCGTCTGGGAGCGAGTTTTTCTAAAAGTTATAAAAAAGAGTGGAACCGCGAGTTATCAAACCCGCCTCTTGTACCTACGGTGCAGGAGGCTATTTTTATTAGGAGGTCATTTATGTATCTGTATAATTCTCTGACCCATAAGAAAGAATTGTTTAAGCCCAATTCTCCCGAGATTGTCAAAATGTACACCTGTGGACCTACGGTGTATCATTATGCCCACATTGGCAATTTGCGCACCTATATTATGGAAGACGTGTTGGAAAAGGCACTGCGTTACACCGGTTACAATGTTAAGCGTGTTATGAATATCACCGATGTTGGTCATCTTGCGTCCGATGCGGATACCGGCGAAGATAAAATGCTAAAGGGCGCAAAACGTGAAAACAAGTCTGTGATGCAAATCGCACAATACTATACGGATGCGTTTTTTGCCGATTGCGAGAAGCTTAACATCAAACGCCCCGAAGTTGTAGAACCTGCCACCAACTGCATTGATGCTTATATTGATATGGTTCAGCGCCTGTTGGATAACGGCAAGGCATACTTTGCAGGCGGCAATGTGTATTTTGACACCTCCACCTTGAACCAATATTATGTATTCAATGACCATGATGAAGAAGATCTGGCAGTTGGTGTTCGGGAAGGTGTGGAAGAAGATACCAATAAGAAAAACCGCAATGACTTTGTTTTGTGGTTTACCAAATCCAAGTTTGAGGATCAGGCATTAAAATGGGATTCTCCTTGGGGTGTAGGTTATCCCGGCTGGCATATTGAATGCTCCTGCATTTCTATGAAGCATTTGGGTGAGGACCTGGATATCCATTGCGGTGGTATCGACAATGCATTTCCCCATCATACCAATGAGATCGCCCAATCGGAAAGCTACCTGGGTCACAAATGGTGCAACTACTGGTTCCATGTCCATCATTTAAACACAGATACCGGCAAAATGTCTAAATCCAAGGGCGAGTTCCTGACTGTCAGCCTTCTTGAGAATAAGGGCTATGATCCTATGGCTTATCGTTTGTTCTGCTTGCAGAGCCACTACCGCAGAAACCTGGTATTCAGCTGGGAGAATCTGGACAATGCAGTTATTGCCTATGATAAGCTGATTGCGAAGATCGCTACACTTTCAGATGATGGCGCAGTGGATGATGCTGTTTTGGCGCAGCTCAAAGAGCGATTTGTGGGCGCGCTCAATGGCGATTTAAATACATCTCTTGCTGTTACAGCAATGTACGATGTTTTGAAGGCAAAAACGAATGATGCTACCAAGCTTGCTGCTCTGGCTGATTTTGACCAGGTTCTTTCTTTGAATTTGCTGCAGGCTGCTGAAAAACTTCGTCAGAAGCAGAAGGAAGAGGCTGAAAACTCTTCAGATCCGGAAATTGATGCTTTGGTGGCTGCCAGAACAGAAGCTAAAAAAGCGAAAAATTTTGCTGAGGCCGATAGGATCCGTGATGAACTGAAGGCCAAGGGAATTGAAATTATTGATACCCCTCAGGGTACGAAATGGAGAAAAGTATGAAGCTTCTGATTCTGGACGGTAACAGCGTTATCAACCGGGCATATTATGGTGTCAAGCTGTTAACGACCCGTGAAGGCTTATTTA
>JAZRLK010000144.1:0-7936 GCA_045646805.1 Faecousia sp. | reverse complement strand
GGCCTTCTTCCTTCACGCGGCGTTGCTGGGTCAGGGTTTCCCCCATTGCCCAATATTCCCCACTGCTGCCTCCCGTAGGAGTCTGGGCCGTATCTCAGTCCCAATGTGGCCGTTCATCCTCTCAGACCGGCTACTGATCGTCGACTTGGTAGGCCGTTACCCCACCAACTATCTAATCAGACGCGAGGCCATCTTTCAGCACATAAAGCTTTGATACCTCAGGGGTGCCCCCGAAGTATGTTATGCGGTATTAGCAGTCGTTTCCAACTGTTGTCCCCCACTGAAAGGCAGGTTCCTCACGCGTTACTCACCCGTTCGCCACTAAACTTAGCTTCCTTTGGCCGAAGCCGCATTCCACTAAGTCCCGTTCGACTTGCATGTGTTAGGCACGCCGCCAGCGTTCGTCCTGAGCCAGGATCAAACTCTCAAAAAATTGTATCTTAAAGCCTTCAGGCTCTAAAATCGTTTTTTCGAATAATTTGTCTAGCAAATATACTCAAGAATTTTCGTTGGCTGTTATTCGTTTTAAAACGCTTAAACAATCCATTAATTGTCAAGGTGTTCATTTCGTCTTTGCGTTATTCAATTTACAAGGTACAGACGCTAGCCGTCGCGGTTAGCTTGCTTATACTATCATATCGTTTTTAACTTGTCAAGCATTATTTTTCAAAAAATCAACATTTTTTTGCAGCAATTTTCTCAGAGCTTTTCACACATCATAAACAGTTCTCTGTTTTTATGCTTTACTCAGCCGATAAACCAGGAATTATGGGGAGTTTTATATTAGAAACGCATTCTTTTAATCGAATTCCAATTCGGTGTGATTTCATATATTCGGCAACATTTTTCAATTCACCTTCCCCATTCCAAATACAGACCTTTACATTTCCTTTGAGATACTCCGAAATTTCACCGACGGCTTCCTTACAGTTTTCACTTACTGCCAAATACTCAGCTGTATCCAAATAGATAATCTTTTCACAATGATCTCTCATTGATTGCAATGCCGCCTTCACAGAGTCACCTATGCTAACATCATCCGTATCCGTTTCAATAACGTACATTTCGCCATCTTTTTTTATCCAAACAGCCTGAACCGGCTCCAAATCGCTGATATCGATTTTATTTACCCGAATCTGCAACGCAATCAATAATATAATTGTATATAGAATGATCTTTCTCATTTTTGTCTCCTTTGGTCCATTGGTTTTAAATTGTATGAGCGAAATACATCTTTTTTCAGTCTTTTACGCAAGATGGTTCCGGTTCTGCTTAAATATCTTACACCAAGGCTTTTCAAACTCAACAAGTGAATCAGCAAAATAAGAAGTCCTGCAAGTGTACCCCAAATCCCAGCAAAAGCGGATATGACCGCTATCCCAAAACGCCATACTCTGACCGCATTGGCCAGATCCCGGTTAGGAAGAACGAATCCGCATACGCCGGAAATTGCCACAACAATCAATGCCACAGGTGAAATCAAACCTGCATCCACGGCGGCAGAACCTACCACAATACCGCCTATAACAGAAACAGATTGACCAATCGCCTGGGGCAGATGGATTCCCGATTCCTGCAAAAGTTCAAAAGCGATCAAAAATCCAAGCACCTCTGCCATAGTGGAAAAGGGTACTGATTGTTTGCTTTCAATAATAGAGCGCAGCAGAGGAAGTGGGATTACAGCCTGGTGAAACGCCGCCAAAGCAATATAGATCCCCGGCAACAACAAACCCGTCATCAATGCCAAATAACGAAGAATTCTGACCGCCGAGGCACCTATATAATCCCTTCCGCGATCTTCCGGACTTTCCATCAAATACATCAGATCAACAGGCGCTAAATATCCCAACGGCAATCCATCAATCAACAAGCCTATTCTGCCGTCGAGAATACCTTGCGAAAACCTATCAGCCCTTTCCGTGTACTGCAAAAGAGGAAATGCCGTATTTCTTGATCCGGTGACATATTCTTCAACTGCAGAGGGAAACAGAAATCCATCAATACAAATTTCTTTCAGTCTGCTTTTCATCCGCGATACATATTCCGGATTTGTAATTCCCTCGAGCCACACAAGCGTTACATTGGTAAGTGTTCTTTGACCCACTGTTGTTTCAAACAAACGCAAATCGGGAGATCTGAGATGTCTTCTTACTAGGCTCGTATTAGAACGCACCGTCTCAACAAAGGCATCTTTAGAGCCTTTTACGGTATTTTCCACTTCAGGCGCCGAGGGACTTCTTTTTTCGGGCGTTTTTACTTCGTAGCCAATGGCTCCAACACCTGGAAACAAAATGACGCAAAACCCATTAACAAGCAAGGATGCAACCTTGTCCATAGTTTTCGCTTCTACAGCTACGGCATTATAAATCACTCCGTGAAATGCATTATTATATAATGTGTGCATATCTTCGCCTCGAAGCAGCTCACTAACAGGTTTTAACACATAGTGTGACATATCACCGCCGGATATCAGTCCGTCGATTGCATAGGCATAAAGCTGGTATCCGCAACAGAATATCGATCTTGTGAAGAAATCGGCTGCATCACGAAATTGTTCGCATATCTTTTCATGTGTAAGATTTTGCACAGGCTCACCTCAAGGATATTATGCCCGGAAAAAGATGTTATATCAGGTTATCAATTGCATTTATATAAATTATGTGCTATATTGAAACAAAATTTACGAACCTGGGAGGTCAGAGTAATATGTCTGACATCATTGCCGCTATATCCACAGGCTTGACCGTTAGCGCCATTGGCATTATCCGTCTTTCCGGAAACGGATGCGCTTATATCGCAGATAAAGTTTTCACATTAAACAATGGCAACTCATTGTGCGATGCTCCACAAAGAAAGTTGATGTTAGGGCTTCTTCACGACAAAAACGGCAGAACCATCGATCAATGTATGGCTGTCTTTTCCCGCGGTCCTCACAGTTATACCGGTGAGGATACAGTTGAATTTCACTGTCACGGCTCCCCTGCTGTATTATCCGCAGGTTTGGAGGCTTTATATCTTGCAGGCGCAAGACCTGCCAATCGCGGAGAATTTACCAAGCGGGCATTTTTAAACGGGCAGCTTGGTTTAACACAAGCTGAAGCAGTTATCGACTTGATCGAAGCAGAAACCGCTGATGCCGCTGCCAACGCAGCAGGCCAGGTTGGCGGTTTGCTGCAAAAAAGGCTCTCCCCGATTTACGATGATCTGACCAATCTTTGCAGTCACTTCCACGCTGTTTTGGATTATCCGGATGAAGACATTGAAGATTTCGGTTTGAATAATTACGGCAGCACACTCCGCAATAATGCGAAAGACCTTTATTCTCTCCTGCAGACCTACGGGCAAGGTCGTATTCTCAAAAATGGTGTGGCCGCTGCAATTATCGGAAAACCGAATGTTGGTAAATCCAGCTTGCTCAACGCCATCGCAGGTTATGACCGGGTAATCGTTACGGATATCGCAGGTACAACCCGGGACACCGTAGAAGAAACTGTTATGTTAGGCTCAACCCGTCTTCGTCTGATTGACACCGCAGGCATTCGCACTACCTGCGATAAGATTGAAGCAATTGGTGTAGAACGCTCCAAAAAAGAAGCCGAAAATGCCGATCTTGTTATTTTCGTATGCGACGGATCCAAGCCTCTGACAGACGAGGATCGAGAAGTGATTGATGTCTGTTTAGATGCACCAAACGCCATTGCTCTAATCAATAAAACAGATCTGGGTACGAAAGTAGAGCCCAGCGATCTTCCTTTCACCACGATCATTCCCATTTGTGCCAAAACCGGTGAGGGTCTTTCCCAATTGGCGGATGTGGTCGATATTATGTTTGCCGGAAACACTCCCTGCGACGGTTCCGTTCTGACCAACACCCGGCAGTATGATGCTATACGCAGGGCTTACGAATCTATGCTGGAAGCATTGCGTGGATTGCAATTAGGTCTGACACCTGATGCGGTTTTGACGGATGTAGAAACCGCTATGGAGGCTATGGGCGAAGTGACCGGAGCAACCGTGCGGGAAGATATCACGGCAAGGATATTTGAGAGATTCTGCGTTGGTAAATAACAGCGCAGGAAAGAAAGAGTGTAGTTTATGATCTATTTAGATAATTCCGCCACAACAAAACCTTGTTCTGAGGCGATCTCCGCCGTCCAGGACGCTTTGACTGATAACTGGGGAAATCCCAGCGCATTATATAATTTCGGCATCGAAAGCGCACGAAAACTGTTATTCGCCAGATCCCAAGTTGCTGCCGCACTCGGCGCAGAAAATGACAGAGTGTATTTTACCTCCGGCGGTACGGAAGCAGATAACTGGGCAATTTTTGGCACCATCAAACGACTTGGCAAGCGAGGTAAGCACATTGTCACAACGGCAATCGAACACCACGCCATACTCAACTGTATGAAACAGCTGGAATCCCAGGGTTTTGATGTGACTTATTTACAACCAGACAGCTCTGGGCGCATAACATTGGACAGTCTGAAGGCTGCTCTTCGGAAAGATACCATTTTGGTTTCTATCATGATGGTTAATAATGAAACCGGCGCGGTTATGCCCATCAGTCAAATGGCAAAACTGACTCGCCGCATTTGCCCTGATGCATATTTTCACACCGATGCTGTTCAAGGTTTTCTTAAAATTCCTTTTCAGGCTAAAACCTTGGGTGCTGATCTCATCTCCATTTCCAGCCACAAAATACATGGACCCAAAGGCGCAGGTGCATTATATATCAGCCCAAAGCTCAAATCTTTTCCCCCTCTTCTATTAGGAGGTGGACAGGAATCCGGATATCGCAGCGGCACCGAAGGAACTCCGGCAATTTTCGGATTTGCTGCTGCCTGTACTGCACTTAAGGCAACGTTCAATGAGGATATCGAGAAAGAAAAAGAACTATTGGATAATCTGATTTCTAAGCTGACTGCACTTGAGGGCGTTGTGATCAACGGATCTCACGATGCCCCCCACATCCTCTCCCTTTCTATCCCCGGCGTTCCCACCCAAAACACAATCAACATCTTGCAGGATGCAGGGATTTACGTTTCTGCCGGATCTGCCTGTGCCAAAGGCCATCGCAGCCATGTGCTGACCGCTATGCATTTATCTCCCGAGATTATGGACAGTTCATTCCGTATTTCATTATGCCGAAATACCACAACAGATGAACTGGAAATTTTCCTTCAAACAATTAAAAATTCGGTTTTGCCAATGGCAAAACGGTAAAAAGAGAGCAGGTCTTTCGTAAGACCTGCTCAAAATTTTTATGCAATTAATATGCAACGCCCCAGAGGATCATCTTCTTGGCAGGCTTGCCGCAGATGGGACACACATCACCCAAATTCTCCTGGTCAAAGGGCATACAACGGGAAGACATACCTGCCTCCTCCTTCATCTTCAGCTCGCAATCCAGCTCGCCGCACCACATAGTCTTAATGAAGCCACCATTTTCTTCCTGCAGTTTCTTGGCTTCTTCCAAAGAATGCGCTTCATAGATATGATCGGTAAGATTTTTCTTAGCCTTCTCATACATACCTTTGTGGACAAGCTCAAGCTGCTCTGCAACTGCGCTTTCCAGATTGGTCAGATCCACAACAGTCTTCTCGCCATCGTTCCGACGAACCAGCACAGCCTGTCCGTTCTCCAGATCGCGAGGACCGCACTCTACACGAAGCGGAACACCCTTCATTTCGTACTCTGCACACTTCCAGCCCATAGAGTTATCGGAATCGTCCAGCTTTACGCGGAAGCCGGCTTTTACCAGTCTATCAGTCAATTCATTAGCTGCCTCCAAAACACCGGGCTTATGCTGGGCAATGGGCAGGACAACAACCTGGATAGGAGCAACCTTGGGGGGCAGAACCAAACCGTTATTGTCGCCGTGGGTCATAATAATACCGCCGATCAAACGGGTAGAAACGCCCCAGGAAGTCTGATGCGGATGGACGCGCTGATTGTTCTTATCGGTAAAGGTAATATCAAAAGCCTTTGCAAAGCCGTCTCCGAAATAGTGGGATGTGCCTGCCTGCAATGCCTTGCGGTCGTGCATCATACACTCAATGGTATAGGTAGCTTCTGCACCATTGAATTTTTCTTTATCCGTTTTCTGACCGCGAGTTACGGGCATCGCCAGAACATTTTCACAGAAATCAGCATACACATTCAGCATACGCTCTGTTTCTTCCTGTGCCTCTTCTGCAGTAGCGTGCATAGTGTGACCTTCCTGCCACAAAAACTCTCTGTGGCGCAGGAAAGGACGGCTGGTCTTCTCCCAACGCAGAACGCTGCACCATTGATTCAGCATCATAGGCATATCACGGTGAGACTGGATTGCATTTTTAAAATACTCGCAGAACAAAGTTTCAGAGGTAGGACGAATGCAATAACGCTCCTCTAGTTCTTCGCTTCCACCGTATGTGACCCAGGCACATTCAGGAGCAAAACCCTCAACATGGTCCTTCTCCTTCTGCAAAAGGCTTTCCGGAATCAGCAGCGGCATATAAACATTTTGCGCACCGGTTTTCTTAAATTCGGCATCCATAATAGACTGAATGTTTTCCCAAATGGCATAGCCATAGGGACGATAGATGAAAATGCCCTTTATAGAAGAATAATCGATCAGCTGTGCTTTTTTGCACACATCGGTAAACCATTGGGCGAAGTCTACCTCCATATCGGTAATCTGCTCTACCTTTTTATCTTTAGCCATAAAATTGTCATCCTCTCAAATGTGTGTTTCTTCTTTCCTTATCTTATCACATCTGTCAAGTGGCTGCATAGGATGAAGCATAATATTTTAACCCCAAATAACAGGAGGGTTTTATGACAGCAGTTACCTTGATTTTAGAACCGAATGTGGCTCTTTTTTATACCAAAGTAGCTCAGCAGGCCGGTGTATCGCTGGAGCAGGTTCTTTCCGACACACTGTTTAAGCTTGCCGGAGAACTATCCCTGGAAGCACTACATAAAAATTAATTTGTTATTATCATTTTATATTTTAGGCATTGTATTTGCCCGATAGATTTGCTATACTTACAAAAGAATTTAAATTCGGAGGTTTTTCAATGAAATCCATCCGCGAGATTTACAAGATCGGCAAGGGTCCCTCTTCCTCCCATACTATGGGTCCGGAACGGGCTGCAAAGCTGATCAGAAGCAAATATCCGCAGGCAAATAGTTTTTTGGTGATCCTTTACGGTTCTTTAAGCAAGACCGGCATTGGACACGGCACAGACAGAGTTATTCGGGAAGTTCTCTCTCCCCTGCCTGTTGAAATCCAATTTTCCAGAGAAGAATTGTCTTCAAATCATCCCAACACAATGGATTTAATTGCATACAAGGATGGTTCCGAAGTGGGAAGATTGCGCATTGAGTCCATCGGCGGCGGTGATATTCGCATCCCCGGTGAAGAACCGATAGACAGTCCCGATGTATATCCGGAAAATTCCTTCGCTGAAATTGCAGATTTTTGCAAGTGGCGTTACATCGATAAGCTTTCTGATTATGTTGAATTAAATGAAGGCGAAGAGATCTGGGACTTTTTATCAAATGTCTGGCAGACTATGAAGCAGTCCATTCAAGATGGACTATCAGCAAGCGGAACACTCCCCGGTGGTTTGAATGTTCAGCGCAAAGCCAAATTCTTATACGAGCAGAAGCCGGATGAAGACTTGCACGCTCTGAAGGAATTCCAGTACATCGCTGCAT
This sequence comes from Faecousia sp., assembly GCA_045646805.1. GTDB lineage: Bacteria > Bacillota > Clostridia > Oscillospirales > Oscillospiraceae > Faecousia. The sequence continues at coordinate 229 of JAZRLK010000144.1, read as the reverse complement.
ATGCCTATGCGGTAGCAGAACAGAATGCTGATAACGGAACCATCGTTACCGCGCCCACCTGCGGTGCCTGCGGCGTTCTTCCCGCAGTGCTCAAATATGCCCAGGATACCCGAGGCTTTACAGATGATCAGATCATCCGCGGATTGGCTACCGCCGGTATTATCGGTTCTTTGACCAAACGCAACGCATCCATCTCCGGTGCAGAGTGCGGCTGCCAGGCAGAAATCGG
>JAZRLK010000143.1:0-6041 GCA_045646805.1 Faecousia sp. | reverse complement strand
GGTGCAGTCTGCTCATTGAGCATAGCCTTTGCATCCTCGGAGAAGTAGGGGCACTTGTCGATTTCGGCAGCACCCTGAGCCACCTTCATGCAAAATGCCATACAGGTGGGGCTGCCGCACTCCTTACAGTTCTTCTTAGGAGACAGCTTAAAAATGTCAAGACCTTTCAGAGCCATTGTATGTATCCTCCTTCCGATTAGACCAGTTCAGAAATGAACTTCTTGATGGTTGCGATGGCAGCAGGATGACGCATAATAACGGCATCAGCACCACCGGTCAGGTTAGCGGCAGCAGTGGAGATTTCCATTGCGATTGCACGCTCTTCCTGGCAGCCCCAATCGGGCTCGTCAGCTTCGGAAGCGCAGGATTCCTTCACGCCCCAGGTATCGGTGGATACGGGAGCGATGATGGGCATCTGCAGATCATCATCGGACTGAGCCAGAGCAGCCAGACGGATGCGGTCCAGAGTGGAAGCCACATACTCATAGCCGTAGCCGACAGCGGCAGTACCGATGTTCATTACGATGGAATCAGCAGGAACATTGGCATCCTTCTTGAGCATAATGTTCAGCTGCTTTGCCAGGTTGATATCGTCAGCAGTTTCTGCGCCGACCTTCTGACCGTAAGCCAGGGCTACGGAAGCACCGACGGTCTTGCAGTTTTCCTGCTTAGCGGACATACAGACAATGTTCTTGCCCTGCAGAGCCTCAGAGATCTTGGCAAACAGCTCGCCGTCCTTCTCCAGGTTCTTGCAGCCCATAATCACGATGGGCATAGAAACAGCCTCAGCAACAGCCTTGGCATCGGCTACGCAATCCTCAACAGAACGGTTGTCACCGTTGGGATCGGCAGACTCGAAGTTCAGAGCGATGAAATCAGCGCCTTCCATGGTTTCAGCCTTCTTGGCATAGTCAGCCATGGTGGTGCAGCCGGCATAAAATTCGTTGATGCCTGCGCAAGTCCAGCTTGCGGCATTGTCGGAAATTTCCACGCCGATCTTCGGTGCGTGCTCGATGGCAGCATCAAAGGTGTAGAACGGCAGCACATTCTGACCGCCGATGACGATTGCTTTGTCACCGGTGCCCAGGGTCACGGCGTTGATTTTGCCGCTGTAGGGCTGCGTCTTGGGTTCAAAAGACATAGTTGGTTTCCCCCTTGTTTAATATAAAAAATTTTTTAAAAACAAATTTATTACAGTCCCATAGACTGCATAATGCCCTTCAGGGCAACTTTTACCGGATTGTTATCCGGCAGCTTGGCAGACGGTTCGCCGTTGCAATCGCAGCGGTACACGCCATCATCCTGGGGCAAAACGCCCAAAAGATTCAGGCCGTGCTTTTCGATCTCCGCCTTTACGCCATCATCCAGCACGCCATCCGGCGCACGATTGACGATCAGACCGATTCTGCCGGGCTTGAGCTCCATCTCCTCGATCATCTCCGCCACCCGGGCAACAGCCTGGATACCCCGGCGGGAACAATCGGAAATCAGCAGCATAGTATCTACACGGGGCAGCGTACCCCGGGCTACATGCTCCAAACCGGCTTCATTGTCCATCACAACATAGCTATAGTTTTTGGCGTATTTATCCACCAAAGTTTTGAGCACGCCGTTGACATAGCAGTAACAGCCCTTGCCCTGGGTTCTGCCCATAACAAGCATATCAAAGTCATCTTCCTCGATGAGCGCGGAATTGAATTTGAAATTGGCAAAATCTGCTTTTGTCATACCGGCAGGAATAGAGCCCTTCATTTCTGCCTGGGCCATTTCCTCACGGATCGCGCCAAGGCTGGTTTCCACTTCTACACCCAAAACCTCGTTGAGATTGGAATTGGCATCGGCATCCACAACCAGGACAGGACCATCGTTCTTTTTGCAAAGATAGTCAATGAGCATTCCGCAGGTGGTCGTCTTGCCCACGCCGCCCTTTCCGGCAACAGCAATGGTATGCGGCATAATCTATTCACCTCCAAACAGGTAATTTTGACATAGTATGCCCATATCAATACGACGATATCGTATCACATTTGCTTCCTTTTTTCAACCACAATTTGCACAGATTCCAAATATTTTTACATTCCAACAAATTACAGTTTTCACAATTATACAGAATCTGTGATTTTCCGATAAAAATATATTGAATTTTTTTCAATTGTTGTTATAATGTTAGAAGTTTCAATTATTCTTAACATTATCGCAAGGAAGGTGAGCACTTGGAAAACTATACCAAGTATGCATTAAAGGCAGACGAAGCACTCTCAACGCTGCTTTGCAGTGTTGACAATATTCTGGTAATCGCCTGCAATAAATGTTTTCACGAATACAACAACTCCGAAAATCCCGACTGCGACCGGTTTTTATCCTTGGCCGAAGGCTTAGGCAAAAATATCACCGGCGTGGTCCGACCCGATTTTCTGTGCAACAAGGCAAAGGTTGACGGCAAGCTGGGCAATATGATCCCCGAAGGAACAGAAGCCATTTTTGTCCTTGGCTGCGGTTTAGGCATTCAGACAGTTGCCGACTGCGTTAAGCTTCCCGTTTACGCCGCCACAGATTCCCTCAACTACACCGGTCATCACGGTATGGCACTGACAAAAAAGGCCTGCGATGCCTGCGCTCAGTGTTATCTGACCATGACAGGCGGCATCTGCCCCATTGTGGACTGCTCCAAGAGTCTGATCAACGGCCAGTGCGGCGGTGCAAAGAACGGCAAGTGCGAAGTAAGTCCCGACAAGGACTGCGCCTGGGAGAAGATTCAGCAGCGTCTGGCAGCTCAGGGCCGTCTGAACGAACTGCTGTGTCAGCCCGTTCAGCTGCGGGATTACTCCAAGATCAATTTCAAGGTCATCAACGACTATGTCAAAGCCATTCGGGAAAGCCGTCTTGACGGCTACTACGGCGGCGTACATCCCAGCGAGCACAAGGAATATTCCGAGCACAAGCCCCTGGTGCGCTTTGCTGAACCCAAGATTGCCGTCATCCCTATGGCGCAGCATCTGGGTGCCCCTGCCTCCCCTATCGTGCAGGTTGGCGACTATGTAAAGGTCGGGCAGAAGATCGGCGAACCCACCGCATTTATAAGTGCGCCGGTCCACGCCAGCATCAGCGGCACTGTGATTGCCATTGAGGATCGCCCCCACGCCAATCGGGGCATGTGCCTTTCCGTTGTGATCGAATCTGACGGCAAGAATATGCTGCACGAAAGTGTACAGCCTCACGGTAATCTGGATAGCCTTACCGCCGAACAGATTGTTACCATCGTCCGGGATGCCGGCATCGTAGGTATGGGCGGCGCAGGCTTCCCCACTGCGGTTAAGCTGACTCCCAAAACTCCCGTTGATACCATTTTGCTCAACGGCTGCGAATGCGAGCCTTATCTGACAGCAGACCACAAATTACTGCTGCATTACGCCGATGAAGTGATCTTCGGCTTGAAGGCTATTATGAAGACTACCGGCGCGCAGAAGGGCATTATCGTCATTGAAGACAACAAGCCCGATGCCGTTGCTCTGCTGCAGGAGAAAACCGCCGGTATGAACAGCATTGAAGTTTGCGTTGCCAGAACCAAGTATCCCCAGGGCGCAGAGAAAATGCTGATCAAACGGGTCACCGGCAGACAGGTTCCCAGCGGCGGATTGCCTGCAGATGTTGGCGTAGTCGTCAGCAATGTGGCTACCGCAAAAGCCATTTCCGATGCAATCCAATTGGGTATGCCGCTGATTGAGCGTATTGTTACCGTGACCGGTGAGCATATTGCCAACCCCGGCAACTTTATTGTAAAGATCGGCACATCCGTTCAGGCACTGGTAGATGCCTGCGGCAGCATTACCGGTACCAATGTTACCGTTAAGGCCGGTGGCCCGATGATGGGCTTTGTGCAGAGCACCCTGGAAACGCCCATTATGAAGGGTTCCAACGGCATTATCGCCGTGGATTCCGACAGCACACAGGAGGTTGCCTGTATCAAGTGCGGCCGGTGCGTGGATGTTTGTCCTATGGAGCTCAAGCCCTTGCACTTTGCCAAGTTTGCCGATGAGGGCAACTGGGCAGGTATGAAACAGCAGAATGTTATGGACTGCGTGGAATGCCGGTGCTGCGAATACATCTGCTCCTCCAAGATTCCGCTTGTGAAAAAGATCAAGGCCGGTAAGGCCGCAGTAAGGGAGATGAAGTGATATGCTGATTACCGAATTGAAATCAAAAGAGTCCCTTCTTCCCCACATTGGCGGCAAGGTATTTATGCTGATTTGCCACGGCTGCAAGGAAGTACACTTCCCCGAACAGGCTGTGGAAGAATGGAAGGCTGAACTGATCGCAGAAGGCAAGGTAACAGGACATTTGACCACCGATTACATCTGCAATCCCGAAAATCTTCAGCTTCGTCTGAGCCTTCACGCAGAGGCTTTGGAAAACGCAGATGCTATTTTGGTATTTTCCTGCGGCGTGGGCGTACAGACAGTTGCCCAAATGTATCCGCAGAAAAAGGTCGTCGCCTGCTGCGACACCTATGCCCTCCCCGGTTTCCAGGGTGTAACACCTCTGGAATATGACTGCAAACAGTGCGGTCAATGCTATTTGAATCTGACCGGCGGCATTTGCCCCATCACTGCCTGCTCCAAGAGCCTGATCAACGGTCAGTGCGGCGGAGCAAAAAACGGCATGTGCGAGGTAGACCCCAATATGGAATGCGGTTGGGAGAGAATCCAGCGGCGTCTGGCACAAATTGATCGCCTGGATGCGCTGAAATGTTCTGTTCAGCTTCGCAACTATGCCACCGATGATCTTGTGAATCAATAAAGGAGTACAGAAAATGAGAATTACCGAACTTTTTGATAACGGTCAATTTGTAGTTACCGCCGAGGTTGGCCCTCCCAAGGGTATTGATGCCAGCCATCTGGTTGAGGAAGCTAAGACCTATTTGAGCGACATCACCGCCGTCAATGTTACAGATAATCAGTCCTCTGTTATGCGTATGGGCAGTCTGCCTGCCTGTGTGGCTCTGAAGAATGCCGGTCTGACACCCATTCTGCAGCTGACCTGCCGGGATCGCAACCGCATTGCGCTGCAGTCCGAACTGCTGGGCGCCGCTATGCTGGGCATTGACAACATTCTGTGCCTGACCGGCGACCACACCAAGCTGGGTGACCATCCCCAGGCAAAGCCTGTATTTGATTTAGACTCCGTTTCCCTGCTGCACACCGTATGTCAGCTGGAAAAGGGCCTGGATCTGGGCGGCAATCCCTTGGTTGGTGAGCCTCCCAAGTTTGCCAAGGGCGCTGTTGTTTCCCCTTGCAGCGAATCTGTGGACGCACAGCTGGCAAAGATGGAACGCAAGGTTATGGCCGGTGCGGAATATTTCCAGACGCAGGCTGTTTACGAGCCGGAAAAATTCATTGAATTTATGGAAAAAGCCAAGCAGTTTGGCAAGCCGGTGCAGCTGGGTATCGTAATCCCCAAATCCGCAGGTATGGCAAAGTTCATGAACAACAATGTTGCCGGCATCCATATTCCCCAGGAAATGATCGATGAGCTGGCTGCCGATAAGGAAAAGGCAAAGGCCGGTATCACCGGTGTTGAAATCGCCGCACGGATCATTAAAGAATGCAAGCCCTACTGCCAGGGTGTGCATATTATGGCTCTGGGTTGGGAATCCAAAGTTCCCGAGATCCTCAAGCTGGCTGGAATTTAATCTTTTATCTTCCCTCTGCGCAGACCGCGCAGAGGGAAATTGTTTATTCCTGCAAATTAGAATTTATATCGCTAACGCTCATAAATTTAATGCTGAATTCTAAATGCTAAATGCTAAATGCTAAATGCTAAATGAATGTGTCGCCAGAGGCGACTATTTAAAATTATTTTCGAAGAAAATACCGTAATTTAGCATTCTGCATTATGCATTTTGCTTAGCATGTGCACGACAAAAAGTGGTTGCATTTTCCTTTTTCCTTTGGTATAATACCCCTACAATCCAAACGCAGGGTTCGTATATCGGTAATACAACGGCTTCCCAAGCCGTGAAGGCGGGTTCGATTCCCGTACCC
>JAZRLK010000142.1:0-20333 GCA_045646805.1 Faecousia sp. | reverse complement strand
ACTACATTAGGGGGTATTGCTATGAGTAAACGAAAATGGACAGATGTGTCAAAATACAGTGAGATAATTTCAGAGATGCGAAACGCAGGATGTACACGCCAGGAGATCGCTGACGAACTTGGACTGGAGAAAATCCAAATTAAGAATTGGGTAAATCAACAGAACCGGACACAGCGAAAATTAGCGAACGGAATAGTACCGAAAGCCAAAGGAAGGCCGCGGAAATATCCAATTACAAGAGCATCTGCATACGAGAAAGAAATTGCACGGCTTCAAATGGAGAATAAATTACTGCGGGATTTTCTGCAGTTCACAGAAAGGAAGTGAGGCCTAGAGCAAAGTATGCTGTCATCCATCGTCACCGGAATGAATATCCGGTATCGGTAATGTGCAGGTTCTTTGGAGTATCCCGCAGCGGTTATTACGAATTTGTAAAACGGTTGGATCAGCCGGAGCTTGATATGGAACTGGCGGAGAAGATTAAGGAATGTCAGAATAGTACAGATAAGACTTACGGCTACAGACGGGTCTGGAAGTGGCTGAAAGACAGAAATATTGAGAGAAGTCCAAAAACTGTACTGAGAATAATGAAAAAGTATGGTTTATTGTCAGAAATCCGCCGCCGCAGGAAGTGGGTAAACCTTGGACAGCAGGTACATAAATATGAAAATTTACTGAAACGACAGTTCTGTGCTGACAAACCCAATGCGAAATGGGTCACAGACATATCGTATATTCAGACAAAAGAAGGAGTACTGTATCTGTCCATGATTCGAGATCTGTATGATAACAGCATTGTGGCCTACAAGACTGCCACACAGCAGACCGTGAATCTCGTCCTGGATACAATCCGACTGGCTATGAAGAAGGAGAAAAAGAGAGTCGCTGCGGAGTTGCAGCTCCACAGCGACCAAGGCTTTCAATATACTTCACAGACATATTTTAAGCTAACTCAATATTACGGTATAACACCGTCAATGTCAAGGAAAGGAAATCCTTACGACAATGCAATGGCAGAAAATTTCTTCTCCATTTTGAAAACAGAGTGCATTTACCGGCACAAGCCAAAGACATTCGCAGAAGCAAACGATCTGATTGATAGATATATTTATTTCTATAACCACGAGCGCATCCAGAATAAAACTGGAGTGGCGCCGCTAACGCTGCGCCACTCCGCTTAAAACTAAATATTTCCTACATAGGGGGCTTTTTGTGCTGTCCGTACAAACTGGGGCAGTACATTGTCGGAGGGCCTTTCATATTCTATTGGTTTTACGGGACGATGTGGGCATCGTCCCCTACGGGTTTACATCAACACCGGAGGGATTTTATTCAAACAGTTTGACGGCGTTTTTCAGCATTTGGCGGATGGGCAGGTTATACGGGCAGCGGGTTTCGCACACGCCGCAGTCCATACAGTCGGACGCTTTGGCTGTCATACCGTTATAACGGGCCTTTGCCCAATCCTGCAAGCCATAACGGTTATAATAGCCTTCCAGCAAAAACACACTATAGATTGAAATACCGGCTGAGCAAGGTTCGCAATACCGGCATCGGCGGCAGAAATTCGTTCCCAACTCCCGGCGAATCTTTTCCATTTTTTCCAGCTCCGGGTCTGTCAGCGCAGATGCATCCGATGCTGCGGCAATGTTCTGCTGCGCTTCCTCAATGGTCGCCATACCGGGAATGATTACAGAAACATTGGAATCATTCACCAAAAAACGCATTGCCAGCCGGGCATCGTCAATTGCACCGCCTGCCAGGGGTTTCATAGCGATAAATCCAATATTCTTTTCCGCACATTTGGCGATGAGTTCCTGACCCTGGGTTTCCACAATGTTATAGGGAAACATAATGGTCTCCACCCAGTCCAGCTCCACAGCCTTTGCAAACAGATCCGCACTATGCAGCGTAATGCCGATATGCCCGATCTTCCCTTCTGCCTTTGCTTTCTGCAAGGCTTCCAGCGCACCGCCGGGGGCAGTTACTTTTTCCAGATCTTCCAGGGTGGGATTATGAATCTGATACAAATCGATATAATCGGTTCTCAGTTTTTCCATACTGATGGCAATGTCCTGCTCCATTGCCTGGGCAGTACGGGACATACTCTTGGTTGCCAGGACAAAGCGATCCCGGATTCCCTCAAGGGCATATCCCAAATATTCCTCGCTGACGGTATAGCCTCTTGCAGTATCGATATAATTTATACCCTGCTGTGCCAGATAATGAATCAGCGTTTTCGTCCCCTCGGCATCAATTCTCTGAATGGGGATGCCGCCAAAACCCAAACGAGATATTTCCAAACCCGTCTTTCCCAATACTCGATATTCCATAGAATAATCTCCTCTTTTCCCTAAAATAACGAAATCTCTTCCTCTATCAAAGCAGAAAAATCTGCCAATTCCCAAGTTTTGATACCTCTTGCTCCCATTTGCATTAACTGGCAGGAGGCTTCACTGCCGTCATCAAAACAGCAAAGGGATGTCCATCGATTCCGCAAATTCTGAACGGAACCATTCCAGGTCCCTCCCCTGCCGCAGCCGGACTGGGCAACCAAGGTTAAACTCCCCATTGCGTGAATCAGCCGGTTTCTGCTCAACGCACGAATGGCTGAAAAAGGCATATTGAAGCCATCCTCGCTGATATAGAGCACGCCGGGGGTGTCTTTACACTGCTCAAGGCTATCCGCTACGATGCTCACAACCTGTCCACCGGCCTCCAAGCAGCTTTCCTGCGCTACCTTATCTGCACCCCTGGCATTGCCGGATATGAGCACATATCCCTGCAAGGCAGCCTGTCTGCCTGCTTCTTCGGCAAATTCCCGGTTTTCTGCCGCCAATTCCCGGCTTCCTACCAAGGCGACTGCCGGACGACTCAGCAAACTGCTATCCCCTTTTGCCCACAGGCAGCCGGGGGCATCCAAACCCAATCGCTTATGGCAGACTGCAGGATATAGGGCACTGATTCTCGTAATCGGGTAACAATCTTTTCTGGCTGCTCGGTTTACATAATACTCAAGCAATTCCTCCCGGGATAAAAGATCAATGATCCTCTGTGCCATTTCCTGCCCGTAGCCCAAGGCAATCAAGTCTTCCCGGTTCAGATCCCGGTCTTCCGCCGGCTTTTCCATAGATGCTGCAAGACTTGCCAATTTGCGGAACTGGGCAACCGTCAAGGGCTTACTTTCCGGATCCCCCAGATGGCTGGTCAAAAGCAGGAACCCCTGCTCTGCCCCTCTCACTTGAACCTCTTTTTTACCACCGGCGCTTTGACCTCTTCCCGGGACAAGGTGCCGTCGGCACGCAAGGTCATAGGAACAATGGTATAATTGGAAAATTTCGCAATTTCATCCAGCTTTGCTTTTTCCGGGAAATTTCCGATCACCGACCAGGCAACGCCTTTGCGTTTGGCTCTACCGGTTCTGCCGATACGGTGAACATAGTATTCGTTTTCCTCCGGGATATCAAAATTCACAACGCAATCCACATCGTCAACATCGATACCACGGGATGCTACATCGGTAGCAATCAAAATGGACAATTTTCCATCCCGGTATTTCTGCATCGTCTTTTCCCGCAGACTCTGGCGGATATCTCCGTGGATGCAGTCGCAATCTGCGCCGGCACGCTGGAAATCATCACACAATCTCTGGCACATATGCTTGGTATTGCAGAAGATCATCACGCGTTCATAACCCTGTGTACGGATGAGCCGCAGCGTTGTTTCCGCTTTTTCCAAGGGTGTGACGGTAACAGAGTATTGGTCAATATCCGGACGGTCTTCCTTCCGGGGTTCCACGGTGATCTCCACCTCGTCACGCTGGTACATCCAGGATACGGTCATAACCTCCTGAGAGATCGTTGCAGAGAACAGACCCAAATTTTTCCGATTTTTTACCTTTTCAATAATCTTGGTAACATCCTTGAAAAATCCCATATCCAGCATACGGTCGGCTTCGTCCAGCACCACCGTTTGAATCTTATCCAGGCGGATATTCTTACGGTTATAGTGGTCCATCAGACGGCCGGGGGTTGCCACCACGATCTGCGGTTTTTTCTCCAACTGCTTTGCCTGACCAACGATGCCGGCACCGCCGTAGAGCACCGCTACCCGGATACCCTGATAGTATGTAAGCAGGCCGCGCAGCTCGTCACCAATCTGAATTGTCAGCTCCCGGGTGGGCGCAAGGATCAAGCCCTGTACATCCGGGCAATCAGAATCTACATGCTCGATCATAGGGATTCCAAAGGCAAACGTCTTACCTGTGCCGGTTGGGGCTTTGGCAATGACATCCTTCCACTGCATAAAAGCCGGAATCGCCAACTGCTGAATGGTTGTGGGATAGCCGTAACCTTTCTTTTCCAAAGCCTTCAGCATTGCCGGAGAAAGTGATAGATCCTGAAATGTTAAACTATTTTGCTGCATAGTGTTATGTCCCTTTTTCTGTCATATTTTTTTATATTCTATCAGCTTTTTATAAAATATGCAACTTATAACTTTTGAAGCTATGACAGTAGTGGACAAACAGAAAAAAATATGATATATTTTACAGTGAAATGTTATGTTCCGAGGGGAGATACAAAAAAATGGGCAAGCTAATAGTCATCGAAGGTACTGACGGTTCCGGCAAATCTACACAATTTCGGCTGCTTTCTCAGCGTTTAGAGGCAGAAGGTGTTTCCTTCAAGCATATTGTTTTTCCCCGTTATTCAGAGGAAAGCTCTGCACTGATCCGGATGTACTTAGGCGGAGAATTCGGTAGCAATCCGGGGGATGTCAACGCCTATGCCGCCAGTTCTTTCTATGCGGTGGATCGCTATGCATCTTATAAAATGGATTGGGGAAACTGGTATGAAGAGGGCGGTATGATTCTTTCTGACCGGTACACCACCTCCAATGCGGTACATCAGGCATCCAAAGAGCCGGAAGAAAACAGACAGGCATTTTGGAGCTGGCTGTATGATTTTGAATACGACAAATTAGGGCTGCCTCAGCCGGATATGGTCATCTATTTGGATGTACCCACCGATTTCACAGAGCGCATGATGCGTTCCAGAGAATCCGCCACCGGCACAACCGCAGACATTCACGAAAAAGATATGCAGTATTTGGCAACCTGCCGGAATACCGGCCGTGCTGCTGCCAATTTCTACGGCTGGAATGTAATTCAATGTGTCCGTGACGGGCAGATGCGTTCTATCGAGGATATTCACGAGGAAATCTACAGCCGGGTTCTTACATGTATGGAGGGATAACAAATGGTTTATATGCTGCTTGGTACCGGCTTTGAGGAAACAGAGGCCATTGCTCCTCTGGATCTTCTGCGCCGGGCAGGAATTGAGGTTTTGACTGTAGGCTTGAACGGCAAGACTGTATACGGCGGACATGGCATTGGCATTGAAGCGGATATTACCCCGGATCAGATGGATCTGACCAACCTGGAAATGATCATCCTGCCCGGCGGTCTGGGCGGTGTTGCCTCTATCCGCAGCTGTCAGCAAGCTATGGATGCGATCCGTTTCGCCTGGGAAAACGGAAAATTCTGCGCTGCAATTTGCGCAGGACCTACAGTTTTGGCAGATTTGGGGATTACCGACGGCAAAAATGCCACCTGCTACCCCGGCTGCGAAGAGCAAATGGGAAATGCCAATATGCTCTGCGGAAAAGCTGCGGTTCGTGACGGCAAGGTGATTACCGGCACCTCCGCAGGCTGTGCCGTTGCTTTTGGTTTGGAATTGATCGCTGCCTTAAAAGGCGAGGATATTGCAAATAAAATTAAAACGCAAATCGTAATCCGCTGATAAAGGAGGTACGAATATGGATAAGGAGCAAAACACCGCAAACCTCCCGGAAAATGACAACTGGCTGGATGAAATATTAGGCAGAACAGAGTCGTTACGGGAATTGGGTGCGGATGAACTTGCTGTTCAGGCAGCAGGCCTGACTCATCCCAATGATTTGGAATTAGAAAAAATTCTCTCTGAGGACTGGGACAGTGTGCCCGATCTGGAGGATTTAGAAAAAAGCGCACAGCTGCCGGAGCTTGCACAAGAGGATGCATCCATTGATGATTTAGATGCTGACATAAAAATTGCCGAACCTGTTCGGGAAGAATCCGTGGAAGAAAGTATTTCCCGTGAAGTAACGCAGTATTTCCCCAATTTGGAGGAAACACAGGTGCTTCCCGAGAAGGAAATTACCGCAGCGATTGAAGCTTCCTCCACAGATGAGACTGTGAAACCTATGAAGGTTAGGAAGGTCCGTCCATTGCCCAAGAAGGGTTCGGGACTCTTTGGAATCCCCCACTTCCTCACTACCGTCATCTGGATCGCACTGATTGCGCTGATCGGTTTGACATTGGGCCGCACCGGTTGGCTGTGTTTATCGGATCTTTTTGCATTCGGCAAGCCGGATCAGGAAGTTGTCGTGGAGATCACCAACGAGGATGTACAGATACTCGATGATGATACCGTAAAAGTGGATATTGATGCCATTGCTTTAAAGCTGAAGGATGCAGGCCTGATCGAATATCCTTCCCTTTTCAAGTTCTTCGCATCCACCCTCACCAGCAAGGCACAGAGGATTGAGCCCGGCGTTTATGTTCTCAATACGCTTTATGACTACAACGCCATCACCAACAATCTGCGCAGCGTCCATTCTTCCCGGAAGGAAGTAGAGCTGATGATCCCCGAAGGCTACACCTGCGCACAGATCTTCACACTCCTGGAAGAAAACAACATCTGCTCTGTGGAAGAAATGGAAGCTTATATGCTGGAAGTCGGCAAAGACGGTATGGATGGGGAATATGCCTTGTCCGGCTATTGGTTCTTGGAAGGCTCCCCTGCCGCCAGCAAGTACTGGCTGGAAGGTTTCCTGTTCCCGGATACCTACCGTTTTTATGAAAACGACGAACCGGAACACATTGTTAAGAAATTCCTGGATGGCTTTGATTACCGCTTCACCGATCTGATGCACAGCAAGCTGGAAGCCATTGAGCAGAACACCGGTATGAACCTGACGATCCGGGATGTGGTTATCATCGCGTCTCTGATTGAAAAGGAAACTGCCAATACTGACGAAGGCTACGAGATTTCCTCTGTTATTTACAACCGTCTTCGCAACAGCGGAAGTTTCCCCTACTTGAATATCGATGCTACGATTATTTACGCACTGAACGGCAACATTGATCCGGCTACCGGTCTTACCAAGCCCTTGACCAACAGCGATCTGAAGCTGGATCACCCCTACAACACCTATCTTTACAAAGGTCTGCCCCCCGGAGCAATCGCAAATCCGGGCCGAAATTCTATCGACGCAGCCCTATCTCCCGAAAGTACCAACTATTATTACTACGTTCTCAATCCCCAGACAGATTCCCATATTTTTGCAACCACTCTGGCGGAGCACGAAAAGAATGTAGCCTATGTAAATTCTTTGGATTGATATGAGAAAAATTGAACTTTTAAGTCCTGCCGGAGATATGGAACGGCTGAAAATGTCCGTTCTGTACGGCGCAGATGCGGTTTATCTGGCAGGTACAGATTTCGGTATGCGTTCCTTCGCCGGTAACTTTACCCCGGAGGAACTGCCCAAGGCTGTGGAATTTGCCCACAGCCGGGGCGTTAAGGTCCACGTGACGGTTAACACTATGCCCCGAAACAACGAGGTATGCAATCTGCCTGCCTATTTGGAACAACTGGATTCCGCCGGGGTGGATGCCTTGATTCTGGCAGACTTGGGGGCTTTTACACTTGCAGGTAAATATGCACCCCACTGTCAGCGGCACATCTCCACACAGCAGTCCATCGCCAACTATGAATGCGCTAACGCCTGGTATGACCTGGGTGCGCAGCGGGTGGTTTTGGCGCGGGAGCTGAATTTGGAGGAAATTGCTGAAATTCGGCAAAAGACTCCAAAGGAGTTGGAAATCGAAACCTTTGGTCACGGTGCGATGTGCGTCAGCTATTCCGGAAGATGTCTGCTGAGCAACTATATGACCGGCCGGGATTCCAATCGGGGCGCTTGCGCCCAGCCTTGCCGCTATCAGTACACTCTTATGGAAGAAAAAAGACCGGGAGAGTACTTCCCTGTTTTCGAGGACGAAAAGGGTACTTACATCCTCAATTCCCGGGATATGTGCACCATTGATCACTTGCAGGCGCTGACCGATGCAGGCATTGACTGCATTAAAATTGAGGGTCGGGCAAAATCCGCTTACTATGCAGCGATCGTTACCGGTGCTTACCGCCACGCCATAGATGCCCTGGCTGAAGGGCAGGCTGTTGACCCGATTTGGCGGGATGAAGTTGACAAAGTTTCCCACCGGATCTATTCCACCGGTTTCTATTTCGGTCATCCCGGTCAGTACACAGAAAACTCCCGGTATATCCGGGAATACCAGGTTGCTGCCATTGTAGAGCAATGCGACGAGAACGGTCTGGCACTTTGTTCTCTGCGGAATAAATTCGCCGCAGGAGATGCACTGGAGGCCGTTGGTCCGGATATGCGCCCCTTTGAATTTACTGTTCCGCAGATGAAGGATATTGACGAAAATCCTTTGGACGAGCCCAGAAAGCCGGAGATGAAGTTTTACATTCAACTGCCCCAGGCTGTACCGGCATTTTCCATTTTACGCAAAGCCGTTGACCTTTCGGCAAAATAACAGTTCACCCCTTGGCATTGACGCCAAGGGGTGATTTTCATTATATTTTCTTGATACATTTGCGGCTAATACTCATACCGCACGCAACTAAAGACAGCGCATATCCAACATTGTTGAATATGGTGGCATAAGAACACAGCGATACCACAGAAGAATACTTGGCATACACAGCAGAACCTGTAAATTGCAGGATCCAATGAGTCTCTATGGGTCTTAAAATATTGGATAATGCAGGCATTACAATGACAACAAGTACCAGGAATATCATTTCAAAAACAATACCAATCTTCCGCTTGTTAATCATTATACACAGCACAATTGTTGCCGCAAGTATCAACAAATTGTATATCACAGATACAACTGGTACTGCAAAATATGACATCATCTCTTCGGAGAGACTGTATATTGCCTGTACCAGGATATTTTGAAGGCCTATTACGATGAGCATAGCCAAAAAGCAGAATGCCATAATTGCTACAGCAATGATCATTAAAATTTGTATTGTCTTTTTCATCGCGCCGTATTCCCCGTTTAGTTCTTTAAACTCTGAAGCGGGGCGGGGATTCTGCCGCCACGGGCGATAAAATCCTCACTGCCCTTATCAATCACAGGCATCACAGGCGCGCTGCCAAGCAATCCACCCATTTCTACCCGGTCGCCTACTTGCTTGCCGGGGGCAGGAATAATACGAACGGCTGTGGTTTTGCTATTGACCATACCGATTGCAGCTTCGTCGGCAATAATAGCAGAGATTGTTGCCGCAGAGGTATCACCGGGCACAGCGATCATATCCAGGCCCACAGAGCAAACACAGGTCATAGCCTCCAATTTGGAGAGCGTCAATGTACCGCACTCTGCAGCAGCGATCATACCTTCGTCCTCTGACACAGGGATGAATGCGCCGGACAATCCGCCCACATGGTTACTGGCCATAACGCCGCCTTTTTTCACTGCATCATTCAAAAGTGCCAGAGCAGCTGTGGTTCCGTGGGTACCGCAGACTTCCAGCCCCATCTCTTCCAAAATGCGAGCTACGCTATCGCCCACGGCAGGGGTGGGGGCCAGGCTCAAGTCTACGATACCAAAAGGCACACCCAATCTCCGGGATGCTTCTACGCCCACCATCTGACCCATACGGGTAATACGGAAAGCGGTTTTCTTGATGGTTTCTGCCACCACATCAAAAGGCTGCCCCTTCACACTCTGCAGTGCGTGGTACACCACGCCGGGACCGGAAACGCCAACATTGAGCACGCATTCCGGCTCACCAACTCCATGGAATGCACCAGCCATAAAGGGGTTATCCTCCACCGCATTGGCAAACACAACCAATTTCGCACAGCCAAGACCATCGTTATCTGCGGTAACTTCTGCTGTCTTTTTAATGATTTTTCCCATTTTGGCAACGGCATCCATATTGATGCCCGCTTTGGTAGATCCCACATTGACGCTGGAGCAAACATATTTTGTCTGACGCATTGCTTCAGGAATGGAATTCATCAGAATTTCGTCGCCACGGGTTGAACCCTTTTGCACCAATGCGGAGAATCCGCCGATAAAATTCACACCGCAGGCTTCCGCTGCCTTATCCATCGCAACAGCCAACGGTACATAGGAGTCTGTATTACAGGAACCGCCTACCAAAGAAATGGGGGTGACAGAAATACGCTTATTCACGATCGGAATGCCAAACTCCCATTCGATCTCCTGCCCAACCTTAACCAAATTCTCCGCCCGGCGGACAATTTTTTCATAGATCTTTGCGGCGCATTTATCCACATCCGTATCCATACAATCCAACAGGGAGATTCCCATTGTGATCGTACGGATATCCAGATGCCGTTTATCGATCATATCCTGGGTGGCTAAAATATCTTTTACATTCAGCATAGCGTTCCTCACACCCGATGCATGGCATCAAAAATATCTTCACGCTGCAGGCGGATGGACAGATTCATCTGCTTGCCCTTCTCCTCCAGCTGCTGCGCCAGTTCCGCAACAGGAATATTACTGCCGGAAACATCTGCCACCATCATCATAGTAAAATATTCCTGCATAACTGTCTGCCGGATATCCAACACATTGACATTATAGGAAGCAAGGCAGGTACAAACAGCAGCAATGATACCCACCTGGTCTTTTCCAACAACGGTTACAATGGCTCTCATAGCAGCACCTCAAAATTCATAGTCGGCACAGCAACGGCTGTCCAAAAAATGCCAGAATTGATTCTTAGCTTCCTGGTGTGCAGGGTGATCCGCATAGGCAGCCAATGCTTCCTTGCTATCAAATTCGGAATACAGCGCATAGTCCATACCACCCTGGTATGCCTGACGAATTTCCATATAGCGAAGACCGGGAATGACACCGACCAGCGGTTCCAGGGCATTTTTGATGATTTCAACCGCTTCTGTTTTGTTTACCCCTTCTTTTAAGGTATAAAGAACAATATGCTTAATCATAGCTTTTTCCTCCATATAAAAGATACCGGAGCCGAGAATTCGGCCCCGGTATGTAGGTTTCAGTTAGATTCCAAAAATTACTCAGCAGCTTCTACTACTTCTTCAGCAGCCTCTTCCACTACTTCCTCAGCAGCTTCTTCTGCGGGCTCTTCTTCCTGCAGCAGAGCACGGATGGACAGGGAGATGCGCTTATTCTCTGCATCAACATCGGTGATCTTAACCTGGACTTCCTGACCCTCAGCCAGAACATCCTCGGGCTTGCCGATGCGCTTGTTAGCGATCTGAGAAATGTGGATCAAGCCGTCAACGCCGGGCAGGATCTCAGCAAATGCACCGAAGGCCATCAGCTTTACGATCTTAGCGTCTACAACATCGCCCACATTGTAAGCGGTCATAAACTTGTTCCAGGGGTTCATATCAGCAGTCTTGTAGCCCAGAGAGATCTTGTGCTTTGCAGAGTCGAAGGAGATGACATAAACATCGATCTCGTCGCCAACGCTAACAACCTCTGCGGGGTTCTTGATGCGGTTCCAGCTCAGCTCGGAAACGTGAACCATACCGTCAACGCCGCCGATGTCCACAAATGCACCGTAGGAGGTGAGGGACTTAACTGTGCCGTGGTACTTTGCGCCTTCCTGGATCTCGCTCCAGATCTTCTCCTGAGCAGCCTTACGCAGCTCGGAGCTGACAGCACGGATAGAGCCGATGACACGACGACGAGCACGGTTGACCTCGGTAATCTTCATCTGCACATTCTGACCTACCATAGCAGCCATATCGCCGCCCTTGGCAACGCCGGACTGAGAAGCAGGAACGAATACACGGATGCCCTTAACGGTAGCTACCAGGCCGCCCTTGTTCTCCTCAGTTACGACTGCATCAACAACAGTCTTCTCTTCGCACCAAACAGCCAGATCGTCCCAGATCTTCATGCCGTCCAGCTTCTTCTTGGACAGCTGGCAGGTGCCTTCCTGGTCGTTCACGCGAACAACAAACACTTCGATCTCATCGCCAACCTTGAGGATATCCTCAGCCTTGACGGAAGGATCTGCACTGACTTCGTCGTACGGGATGTAGCCGGCATGCTTAGTGCCCAGGTCGATCTGTACTTCAGTCGAGCCAATACCCGTTACGATACCGGTAACCTTATCTCCTGTATTTAAAGTCTTGATGGACTGCTCCAGAAGTTCTGCAAAGTTTTCCTCCTGTACAGCCTCAACATTCATAATTTCGCTCATAGTCTTGTTGACCTCCTTTATAATCCACGCAGGAGTCGATGCTCCGGCAGTGATTCCAACATCATTTGCTCCTTTGAAGAACATGGGATCCAGTTCGGATGCATTGTCCACCAAAACTACCCGATCACAATGCTCCCGGCAGATCATAGCCAGACGGCCGGTATTGGAGCTGTGGGTGTCGCCCACTACGATCATCGCATGGCAATGGGCGCTCAACTGTGCTGCCTCATTCTGCCTCGATTCAGTCGCTTTACATATTGTATCAAATATTTTTAAATTAGTAAACTGTTTTTTTGCTATTTCACAGCAAATTTTCCACAAACTTTCGGTAGATGTGGTCTGGCAAACCATACAAATTGGCGAATCCGGGGAAATTTCTCCGGATTGTATCCAATTTTCCAATTCCTCCGGTGTTTCAAAAATCTTACAGCCTGTTGTCCAACCGGCAATTCCCTCTACCTCCGGGTGGCTTCGGGTTCCGATAATCACCGGCAGTCTGCCCTCGGCTTCTGCATTGCTGACGATGCCATGGATCCGCTTGACAAACGGACAGGTTGCATCCACCAGCCGGACATTTTTTTCTGCCAATGCATCATACACCGATTTTGCCACACCGTGGGATCGAATGATCACCGTTTGACCGGGTTTTGCCTGGTCCGGGCTGTCAATGACAGAAACTCCCATTTCCTCAAAATGGGCTACTGCGTGGCGGTTATGAATGATGGGCCCTAACGTCACTACTTGATTGCCCTCTTTCGCCGCCTGCTCTACCATTTCCACTGCACGGTTTACGCCGAAACAAAAACCTGCACTCTTGGCTACCGTTACACTCATAGAGAAATCTTCTCCCCGATAATAGCTTTCATTTCCCGGATCACGCCTTCAATATCCAGGTTGGAGGTATCCAGTTCGACTGCATCATTGGCCTTTTTCAGCGGAGCGATTTTACGGGTCATATCCTGCTGATCCCGCTGAATGATTTGTTTGAGCACTGTATCATAATCGGCTTTTTGACCTTTTGCCAGCAGTTCATCGCAACGGCGTTTTGCTCTGACCGCAGGATCTGCTGTCAGATAAATCTTCACATCTGCACGGGGCAAAACCACAGTTCCGATATCTCTACCGTCCATAATCACATTATGGCGTCTTGCCACATCTCGCTGCATATCCAGCAGAAGCTCCCGAACAATAGGCAGCGCAGAAACCAAGGAGGCTTTTTGGGAAATATCCTGAGTTCGGATATCCTCGGTTACATCCAGGCTGTTCATAATCATATGCTGATTGCCCTGTTCATCGTACTCCACGGAAACAGTCAGTTCGTCGAGATAACGGGACACAGCATCCACATCCTTAGGACTGATCTCCCAAAGATCGAAAAAGTATGCAACGGTGCGGTAGATAGCACCGGTATCTACATAATAATAACCCAATTCCCGGGCCAGTTGCTTGGCAATTGTGCTTTTACCTGCTCCGGCAGGGCCATCAATGGCGATTGAATATGTTTTAGACATCTTAAATATCTCCCTATTTTTAATGATCCCGCAATCGGGCGAGGATTTGCGCTTCCCTTGCAACGACTTGCTCCGGTGTCAGGTTTAAAACCACTCCCGTTTCCACAGGGCTCAAAGGCTTTTTACCTTCTAAGCCAAACCGAAGTGTCAGCAATTTGGAATCCTCTTCCGACAGGCAAGACAAAAGCTCCATAATTCTCTGACGAACCTGGAAATAAGCCGTATCTTCCACCGCCTGTTCATCTTCCGGAGTGGGTTCCGGTTCTTCCTGCTCCTGCCGGGTTTTCTCCATAGTTCTGGCATTATCCACCATTTTTTCCAAAACGGCGCATTCCTCCGGTGTGATATGGAGCATTTCAGCAATTTCCTCAACCGTGGGATTTCTTCCCAATTCTACAAGCAACCGCTGGTCTGCATCCATATAATCTTCCATATCCTGGCGCAGTTTTTGTCCCAGACCACCGCTGCGGGCCTGCATAAACACCGCTTTTGCCATATACTGACGGATCCACCACCGGCAATGGCTGTCAAAATCTCCGCCGGCAAAGCGCAAAATACTTTGCCACAAGCCAAGGCTTCCCTCTTGGATCAGATCCATCAGCAGCACACCGTGACCGGTATGCTCCATAGCAATCTGCACCACCTGGCTCAGGCAAACTGCAACAAGCTGCTGGGCAAGATGATGCTCGCCGGTACTGTACCGCTCCGCCAAAAGTTGGGGGTCTCCTGCTGCCGGAGTTTCAGCCAGCTCCTGCAAATACAGCCGCAGAGGGTCATTTTCGTCTAAGCCCTGCAAAACGCTCTGAGCTTCTGTATGGGATGCTTCCTGCTTCAAACGCAGGGCTGCGCTGCCCGTCAGCGCCACAGGGGGCAGATGGGATATATCCAGGGTAATACCGGTTTCTTCCAACCGGGTCAGGGCTTCATCCACAGAAAGTTCATCTTCCTGCTCCAGAAGCGTCAACAAATTGACTGCAGAAATACTATCACCGGGGGAAAGCTTTTCCAAAGCCTGCTCCCAAGGCTGCTTTTCAAATGAATATTCCATATTACTCACTTAAAAAATCCTCCAATCCAAAATCTGCGCCCAAGGTTTTCAGCTTATCCATAGCCTGCCGCTCAATCTGGCGCACCCGTTCTTTGGAAATTCCCAATTCTTTGCCTATAGCATCCATAGAACGGGGTTCTTCCCCGGAAAGTCCATAATGCAGCTGCAGAATCTGCTGCTGGCGGGAACTAAGCTGGGATAACAAAGACTGCATTGTATGCTTCAGTTCCCGGCGCACCAGCTCTTCCTGTGGCTGGGGTGCCTGCAAATCCTCGATGAGCATTTGCAGATCGTCGCTGCCATCTTCCCCCACCGGAGTATCCAGCGAAAAAGTTCGGGGCAGCAGGCTCAAAAGCTGAGAAACTTTTTCCTCTTCCATTTGGCAGGCTTCTGCGATTTCCGGAATATCCGGGTCTTTTCCATAACGCTGGCTTAACTGAGTTTTGGTCCGCAGAACTTTATGCATCTTTTCAGCCGTATAATGGGGAATCCGAATCAGTCCATTGTGATTCATCACGCACCGCATCACACCCTGCCGAATCCATTTAGTTGCATAGGTGGAAAAGCGCAGATTGCGGGTATAATCAAATTTTTTAGCCGCATAGATCAGGCCGATACTGCCCTCCTGGATCAGATCCAGCAGCGGCACTCCCCTACCGGCATACTCCCGGGCAATGGAAACCACAAGCTGTAAATTGGAGGATACCATAAGCTTTATCGCTTCTACATCGCCCTGCGCGCAGCCTTTTGCCAGGGTTCGTTCTTCCTCCTGCGTTAATCTGGGAAAGTGACGAATATCCTGGATATATTGGTGCACGCTGTCTTCAGCCGGCACGGCTTGGGACAGCATATCGTTTTCCTTGACAGGGGCATCCGTCATGGTTTTGTTCCCTTGCTTTCTTTCAATTTATTACGGAAATTCAGCAGATCCTCGTCCGTTGCCACATTGGCTGCCTGAGAAACACTAAGAATGGTTTTTACGCAATCAGCGAAGGCCGTTTCGTTTGCCGGGCCGTCACGATGCTGACAGATTCCCACAATATGAGACATTTCCTCCGCTGTAAAATCCGACAATGCAGCCAACGTTACTTCCATACCCTTTTGATGCATAGACAAAAGCTGATCGTAGACCTTGCCAAGCACAGGCACAGAGAAATTTGCCCCAGTGAGATTTTTCGCTTTATCCATCAAAGAAGGATCTTGCAACGCCAGAGAAATGGCACTCTCTTCTGCCATGGCAGATTTCATATTATCATAGCGAATGGTGCGCACTCTGGGCTGAAGATTCTTTGCCGGCGTAAGGTCGATCTGCTCCTGGGCTTTCTTTTCCCGGGCGATCCGCCGTTTATAGGCCTTACCGATCTCCAGCTTCATGGCATCTGCGCTGATGCCGGCACTTTCTGCCACACGGCCTCCGTAAATCTCACGCTGGACTGAGCTTCCCAGGGTGCTGATCAGCTCTGCCGATTCCTGGACATAGCGGATCCGCTGGTCGTCTTCCTCCAGATTATATTTGCGCTTGATTGCGGAAAGCTGGTACTCCACGCGGTTGGCAGAATCCTCCAGTAACAAACGGAATTTATCCGGACCGAATTTTTTCAAATATTCATCCGGGTCTTTGGCATCCTTCATTTGCAGGACTTTCACCCGAATACCCGCTTTTTCCAAAATAGGGATAGCACGGCGGGTTGCTCGCTGACCGGCTTCGTCGCCATCGTAAATCAGAACAACCTGGTCCACATAGCGGCTGATCAGCACTGCGTGCTCTTCCGTCAGGCTCGTACCCAAAGATGCCACCGCACAGTCAAATCCAAACTGGTGCAGAGCAATGGCATCCATATAGCCCTCTACCAGAATCAAATAGCCCAATTGGCTTTTTTTCGCATAATTTAATCCAAACAGATTTTTTCTTTTATTAAAAATCAGCGTTTCCGGAGAATTTAAGTACTTGGCGGCATTGGGGTCCTTATTATTCATAATTCTTCCGCCAAAGCCGATGATATTGCCACGGATATCAATAATGGGGAACATCAGCCGGTCACGAAAACGGTCAAATAAATTATCATTCTTCTTTGACACCGTGACAAGACCGGAATCGATCAATTCCTGCCGGGTATAGCCTTTGGCTGTCATTGCTTTGACCAGCATATCCCAGCTATCCGGTGCGTAACCAATGCCGAATTTAGTCAAGGTGGATTTGGGCATTCCACGGCCGACGGCATATTCCAAGGCTGATTTGCCAATGGGTGCATAGAGCTGACTGTAGAAAAATCTGGCGGCTTCTTTATGCAACGCCCAAAGCCGCTCCTGCTGGCGATAACGGCTTTGATACTGCTCGTCCTCCGGAACTTCCATACCGCTGCGTTTTGCCAGAGCCCGAACCGCATCCGGGTAACTCAGTCCTTCCAGTTCCATTACAAAATTGATGGACCCGCCGCCCTTATGGCAGCCAAAACAATAGTAGATCCCCTTATCCGGGGCGACAGAGAAGGAGGCCGTCTTCTCGCCATGGAACGGGCACAGGCCAAACATATTGGCACCGGATCTTCTCAGATGTACATGCTGACCAACCACATCCTCAATGGGATTACGGGCAAGCAGCTCGTCGATAAACGATTGGGGAAACGCCATATCCTTCTCTCCTTTCTTTTTTATCCGCGGACATTCCAGCCTGCGGGAATGAACAATTGGGTAAACTTGTCCACTGCATAATTATCTGTCATACCGGCGATATAATCGCAGACCGTCCGCTCCATACCGTCAAAACTCAGTTGGGGCTGGAAGTCCTCCGGCAGTGCGGCCGGATTATGATAGTAATACTCGTACAATCGCTTGAGCATATCCTTAGCCTTGGATTCCTCACCTTTGACCACAGGATTGCGGTAAACTTTTTCAAACATATAGGCACGAAGCTCTGACAGCGCCAGATCCACCTGGGGAGAGAGCATAATCTGTCCTGCCTCCAAAGATGTTTGGATCATATCGCAGGTCAACGTATTGATCCGCTGGCTGTGATGTGTTCCCAGGACATTGCTGATCGATCTGGGGATATCGCTGTTTTGCAGAACCCCTGCACGGATTGCATCGTCTATATCGTGGTTGACATAGGCGATCTGGTCGGAACGGCGAACGATCTGCCCTTCCATAGTTTCGGGGATGCGGTCACCGGTGTGCCCCAAAATGCCCATCCGAACCTCATATGTCAGATTCAATCCCTGTCCGTCCTTTTCCAGAATATCCACAACACGCAGGCTTTGCTCATTATGGCGGAAGGGTGTGCCGATACAATCGCTGAGCGCACCTTCACCGGCGTGACCAAACGGCGTATGCCCCAAATCGTGCCCCATTGCAATCGCCTCAGCCAGATCCTGATTCAGATTCAGCGCACGGGCAACCGTTCTGGCAATACGGGCAACTTCAATGGTATGGGTCATACGGGTTCTATAGTGATCCCCTTCGGGATTCAAAAACACCTGGGTTTTATGCATCAGTCTGCGGAAGGATTTACAATGCACGATTCGGTCTGTATCCCGCTGAAAGGCGGTTCTTACATCGTTTTCCCGCTCCTCTTCCGGGCGCACTCTGCCCCGGCTTTCATCAGAAAAGGCGGCCTTTTTATCCAAACGGCTGTGCTCCTGCTGCTCCAGCAGCCTCTTAACATCTGTCACAGCAGTTCCTCCTTCCCGGATACCGGAAATGCCCGGTATTCCTGACCCGTCAGCAAGCCTTCTACCTGGCCTGCAGTCATATCCACAATGCGATCCAAAAAGGCTTGTGCCTTTCCTGCCGCCACCAAAATTTCCAATTCTACCTCTGCACCGAACTGGGTATCCCGGATGATGGCATCGAATGCTGCAACCTCCAGCTTTACCCGTTCGTAAAAGGTGTACGGGACAGGCAAGTACAACACCGACCACACCCGTTTCATAGATTTTCCAGCCGCATCCACAGCGATTTTTGCGCCCTTGGTATAGGCACGAACCAATCCCCCTGCGCCAAGCAGCGTTCCGCCAAAATATCGGGTGACCACGCACACGATATTATTCAGCTGCTCTTTTTGCAGCACCTGGATCATCGGCATACCGGCTGTTCCGCCGGGTTCTCCGTCATCAGAAAACCGCACCGCACCGTCGCGGATGATATAGGCCCAGCAGTTATGGGTGGCATCATAGTGCTTCTTTTTCATTTCTGCAATTCGGTCCAACGCCTCCTGCTCTGTTTCCACAGGCCAGACACGCCCAATGAACCGGGATTTTTTCTCCACAAATTCATCTTCACCGAATGCTGTCGGCACCAGATATTCCTCCATACTGCTCACCTGCCTTATTCTGTAATATAATCTCTGAGTTTTCCGTAAAGAATGGGATCGACTATGGTTTCCACTACGATTCCATCGCCGGTATAGTCCACATTCAGCACCTGGGCGTTGCTATGCAAGGTATCCACCATACCGCCCATAGAATAGGGCAAGGTCACCGTAATATGGTGGCGGCTATGACCCAGAGCCTTTTCAATGGCCTGGAGCAATTCCTCCATACCATACCCCAAAGATGCAGAGATTCGGACAACATCTTCCCCAATTGGAATATCCTCCTTAGGAACAAGATCCGCTTTATTATAGCACTGCAAAACCTTTGTGCCGGGTTTTGCCAGCTTGGTAATCAAACTATCTACAACTGCTATATGCTCCTGCCGGTTGGGATCGGCAGAATCAATCACATGCAGCAGCAAATCCGCATATTCCAGTTCTTCCAGAGTTGCCCGGAATGCATCCACTAAATGATGGGGCAATTTTGCAATAAAGCCAACCGTATCAGACAGGATCACATCCAAATTATCGGATACCGCAAGCTGACGGGATGTGGTATCCAATGTATCAAACAACCGGTTATTGGCCGGGATTCCTGCACCGGTCAGTTGATTGAGAAGGGTGGATTTTCCTGCGTTGGTATAGCCTACCAAGGCTACCACCGGTACGGAATTTTTCATTCTCCGATCCCGCTGCACCGCACGAACCTGCCGCACCTGCTCTAATTCCGACTGCAAGCGGTTGATCCGCTCCCGGATATGACGGCGGTCTGATTCCAGTTTCGTTTCGCCGGGGCCTCTTGTGCCGATGCCGCCACCCTGACGGGATAGGCTCTTGCCCATACCAGACAGCCGGGGCAGCAAATATTTATACTGGGCAAGCTCTACCTGCAGCCGACCCTCTTTGGTCTTTGCTCTTTGGGCAAATATATCTAAAATCAGCGCAGAACGGTCCAAAACCGTTACGCCCAAGATTTCCTCCAACGCCCGGATATGGCCGGGAGATAACTCGTTATCAAACAGCACCATTGTGGCCCCAGTCGCCTCTGCCAGCATACGGACTTCCTCGGCTTTTCCTTCGCCGATAAAGCTGTGGGAATCCGG
>JAZRLK010000141.1:0-5430 GCA_045646805.1 Faecousia sp. | reverse complement strand
GTGGGAATCTCTTGGTACAATCTTACTTGTTCAGGTAAGCTTGCGATAGAAGAAACTGCCTACTATGAGATTGCCACGCCCCTGACGGGGCTCGCAATGACACAGAGGTACGATACTCTGTACGTTAGTAAGATAAATTCTAATTTAAATGAAGAAGCAGAAGCGGCCGCGGCAGCAAATAAATTGCAGCGCATAGCACAGGCAGGCAGACAAACAGGGATTGCCGCCAAAGGAGAATCCTCTGTAGTTTCCGGCCTGACGGCGGTAGGTTTCGCCGCCGTTTTCCATAGCACGCAAGGTGTTCAGATATTCCGGGTTTGCCGGATCCATGGAAACTGCCCGGCGGATATGCTCCAGAGCCGTTACCTGGTTACCCAGACCGTGATTGGCAAGGGAGGAAAGATAGTACCACCGGGCGTTGCGGCTGGTCACACCGGACAGAACGTGCAGAGCCTCCCGGTAGCGGCGGAAACGGATGTAGTGCAGGGCGGCGTTTTCGTAATCGGCAGAGGAACTGCCGGGATTGGTATGGGTTTGATAGCCGCCATAGGACTGCTGGGTTTTCTCCGGATTTTTGATCTGATCGTAAGCATCGTTGATCTGCTGCATTTTTTTGGCAGCTACAGGGTCGCCGGGGTTGCGGTCGGGGTGATACTGCTTGGCAAGGCGGCGGTATGCTTTTTTGATCTCCTCGTCGGAGGCATCCGGGCTTACTCCCAAAACCTGATACGGATCAACCATTGTGTTTCCTCTCTCCCCGTTGCTTCTGGCGGTAGGCTAACCAAATGCCGCTATAGAGTATATTATCCAGAATTTTCTTATCTTTGACTAAGGGCAGCCGCTGATAGTAATCGGTGCAGCGGCCCATTTCCATCACCAGAATTTCCTCCCAGCGCACCCAGTTTGTGCCGGTGCCCATAGCCACATAGGGGTTATAGCTGCCTTTTTTCACATCGCTGCGGTAGTCAATGGCGGCATCTGCCAAATAGATAAATCTGCCTAAAGACATACCCATATTCCGCAGGGTTTCCTCCCAGCGGTCCTCATTGTAGACAAACAGCTCTGCCATCAGCTCACCAAAGCAGGCTGCCACTTCGTCGGCATCAGCGCAATTGGCTCGTTCCAACTGGGCAAGCCGGTTGATGACCCGGTCGATGGTTTTGCATTGCCGGGGATAGTGGCTGAAAATGCGGTCCATGGATTTTTCGTAAATTTTTATGGCGGTTTTGGAAAACCGCTTTTTCTCGTCGTGGTAGTCGTCGATGGCCTTGTAGTAGCACAAAGCGGTATTCATATCGGCGCAGTATGCGATGATGCCGTCGTCTACCCAGGGTCGGGGGCTGAGCGGATGAAATCCGCAGGCACTTTTCCCGGACTTTTCCTCCGGCTCATACAGACTTAGCAGAAGAAGTGCCAAAAATGCCATATCGTAGCTGAGTCCAAGACGGGCTGCGGATGAGCTTTGCATCCGGATTCGGCGGCAAATGCCGCAGTAGACCGCATTGTAGCGTGCGAGCTCCTCTTTGGAAAGCTCTTTGATATTTGCAGTAACAAATCCAAACATAATAGATTCCTCGGTTATTCGTTTCGTCCCATAATTGCCTGGTTAAGCACGCCGCCGTAGAAAAGGATGCTGATGCACAGGTACAGCCACAGCATACCCAGGGCGACAGAGTACAGCGAATCATAAATACCGGCAACTTGGGAAAAGTGGGTGACATACAGGGAGTAGACCTTGGAAAAGGCCAGCCAGCCTGCAACGGTTAATCCTGCGCCGGGAAGGGAGTGAATCAGACGAACCTTCCGGTTTGGCAGGAATTTGAACATCATAGTAAATAAAACAAGCTGCAAAAAGGTCAGCAAAAGAAAACGAAAATTCAAAATGCTGTCCAAAACTTCGATGATGTGCAGCCAACGGGAGAAAAAGTCAAACAGCTGATCGCTGTAAACATTCAAAATCAGAGTGAGCACCAAAATCGCCAAGAAGGCGAACATATAGAAAACGCTGACAGCCCGTGTATAAAGATATCCCCGGCTTTCCTTCACGCCGTAGATGGCGTTAAGACCCAGCATCAGGCAGTAAACGCCGCGGCTGGCAGACCAGAGTGCGCCGATGACAGAAATGGAAAGGACCATACCGGTGGAGTTCTGATAAACTCTTTGCACCACTTCGGTAACCAGGGGGAACAATGCTTCCGGAAAAAAGTTTTCCAGAAGGTTCAAAAGATTGCTGACCTCCAGCCCGGTGTACCGCAGCATAGCCAGCAGCACAACTAAGGTTGGAAACAGAGCGATGATGATAAAATAACTGGCGTGGGCGGCGTACATTTCCACCCGGAAAGAGGTTGCCCACTTGAAGGCGTGGTACGCTTTTCCAATCAAGCCGCCTTTTGGAAGTTCCTTCATAAGCATCCCCTCTTCTTTCCTGTTAGAAACAAATTCTTGCCTCCCTCGTTTTGAGGGAGGTGGATTCGCCGCAGGCGAAGACGGAGGGAGTTAAACTCCCCCAGTCTGCCCTAAAGGGCAGCCAGCCCCCTCAGAACGAGGGGGCCGAGAATTGGCATATCATTATTCTGCGGAGATCAGGTAATAATATACGGGCTGACCGCCGCAAAGCAGATTGATATCTGCATCGGGGCAGATTTCTGTAAAGATCTCCTGGGCAATCTGGGCTTGATCTTCGGTAATATCTGCGCCATAGTAGATGGTAATATAGCTCTTGTCGTTTTCTTTGACCTTTTCGGCCAGGGATTTTAACAGAACGGTGATATCCCGGTCTGTGCCGAACAAAGCGCTGCCGTAGATGGCAAGATAGTCGCCCTCGTGGATATCGTAGCCGTCAAAGTCGGAATTACGGGCAGCATAGGTGATCTGCATAGTGTCGACGGTAGCCAGAGCCTCTGTCAATGCTTCCTCGTTTTCCTCGATTGTGCCGTCGGGGTTAAAGCTGAGCATAGCAGTGATGCCCTGGGGAACCGTCTTGCTGGGGATGACCACCACATTCTTGGGAGTCAGCGCATCCACCTGCTGAGCGGCCATAATAATATTCTTATTATTGGGCAGAACGAAAACAGTTTCGGCAGGGACTTTGTTCACAGCTTCCAGAATATCCTGGGTGCTGGGGTTCATCGTCTGACCGCCGGAAATGATGCCGTCAACGCCCAAATCCTGAAATACTGCGGCAAGACCGTCACCGGCGCACACGGAAACCACACCCAAAGCCTTCTCGGGCTCGGCAATTTTGGGCTGCGTATCCTGCTCCTGCATCACCTTATCGGAATGCTGCAGGCGCATATTCTCAATTTTAACGGTCACAAAAGAGCCGTAGCTGATGGCTTCGTGGAGAGCTGTGCCGGGGTCGTTGGTGTGAACGTGGACTTTGATAATTTCATCGTCGTCCACCAGAACCAAGCTGTCACCCAGTTCGCTGAGGAATGCACGCAATGCCTCGGGATCTTTGTTGTTCTCCCGGGAAATGATAAACTCGGTGCAGTAGGTGAAGGTGATGTCCTCGGTGTCGAAGCTGGAGAAATCTGCCTGCTCATTGACGGGCGCATCGGAAACGCCCTCGGGCACCACGATTTCTTCGCCCTGCAGGGCAGACATCATAGCTTCCAGAACCAGCAGCCAGCCCTTGCCGCCGGCATCCACAACGCCGGCCTTTTTCAGCACGGGGTTTTGGTTGACGGTGTTATCCAGGGCAATTTTTGCCTCTTCGATAGCAGCGGCGTGGACATTTTCAAAACACTTGTCCCGCTTGGCGGTGCGGACAGCCTTGGCAGCAGCCAACCGGGCAACGGTCAAAATCGTGCCCTCAGCAGGCTTCATAACTGCCTTATATGCGGCGTCAACGCCTTCCTGCAAAGCCGCAGCCCACAGTGCGCCGTCACATTCTTCGTTGCCCTTCAGCTTCCGGGACATACCCCGAATCAACAGGGACAAAATAACGCCGGAGTTGCCTCTTGCGCCCCGCAGCATAGCAGAGGCGGCAATGGAAGAAGCCTGCTCCAAAGTGGGAGCTTCTGCTTTCCGCAAGTCGCTGGATGCGGCGTTGATAGTCATAGACATATTGGTGCCGGTGTCGCCATCGGGAACGGGGAAAACGTTCAGTTCGTTCAGCTTTTGCTTGTTGATTTCAATGGCGGCAGCGGCGCTGATCATAAGTCGGCTGAAATCAGAGCCGTTAATCGTCTTTTTCAATGATTTACCCTCCAAAAATTATCCGGCAACAACGGAATCAATGTATACATTCACATCCCGAATGGCAGTGCCGGTGGTTTTGGATACCACATAGCGAACTTCGGAAATAATAGAGTTGCCAATGGCGGTCAGATTGATGCCGTGCTCTACAATGATGTGCAGGTTGATGGTGATGGATTCATCGTCGTGAAATTCCACATTCACGCCTTTTCTGGCGGATTCCTTCCGCAGAAGGTGGTAAACGCCGTCTTTGACAGAACGGGCAGCCATACCCTTTACGCCGAAGCAGTTGCTGGCGGCAGTGCCGGCAATATCGGTATAAACATTGCTGCCAACGGTTACTTTGCCGTTTTCATTGTCGTGAGAGATCATTTCCTTTCCTCCTTGTTAAATCATACTCTGTTCCCAACAGTCGGGAGCAGTCAGACCCATCATAGCCAGAACGGTGGGCGCCACATTGGCAAGACCGTATTCACCGTCACGGATGGTCCAGGTCTGATCCTTATCGTAAATAATAAAGGGAACGGGGTTCAGAGAGTGGGCAGTGCGCACAGCGGTTTTGCCCTTCTTGGTTTCGGTCATCTGGTCGGCGTTGCCGTGGTCGGCAGTGATCAGAACACGGTAGCCATATTTGTCGGCTGCTTCGATTATCTTGCCCAGACCGTTGTCAACGCATTCCATAGCAAAAATTACCGCATCCATTGCGCCGGTGTGACCCACCATATCGCCGTTGGGATAGTTGCAGCGCAGGAACTGATATTTGCCGGATGCCATAGCATCCACCAGCTTTTCGGTGATTTCCTTGCTCTTCATGGCAGGAGCCTGCTCGAAGGGAATCACGTCGGAGGGAATTTCTTCATAGTCCTCCAGATCTTCGTTAACCTTGCCGGAACGGTTGCCGTTCCAGAAATAGGTAACGTGGCCGTATTTCTGGGTTTCGGAAACGGCATATTCCCGAATACCGGCAGCGCACAGAACTTCGGTCAGAGTGTTGGTGATCACAGGAGGCAGAACCAGATAGTTTTCGGGGATGTTCAGGTCGCCGTCATATTGCAGCATACCGGCAAACTTTACGCCGGTGTAGTCACCGCGGTCAAACTTGTCAAAGTCCTTCCGGTCAAAAGCAAGGGAGATTTCCTGGGCGCGGTCGCCGCGGAAGTTGAAGAGAATAACACTGTCGCCGTTTTCGATCTTGGCAACGGGCGCGCCCTCTCTTGCCACAACGAAGGC
>JAZRLK010000140.1:0-16823 GCA_045646805.1 Faecousia sp. | reverse complement strand
CACAGCAGCTATCTATGATGTTACCACCGGTGAGATCGTTTCCAAGACCTACACATTCAGCGTTGAAGCATTTGCAGAACAGCTGTTTGCTTCTCAGCAGGATGTTGTTGTGGCAATGATGAGATACGGCGATGCCGTTAGCGCACTGGTTGCTTAATTAAAAAACACCTTAACGGAGGGGCGGAGTGCCCCTCCCGGAAGGCACAATGAGGGACAGGGCATTGCCCTGTCCCCACAGTGCCAAATTCCCCGAATTATCAAACAGCACAGATAAATCTATTCCCTACGGCATTATGGCATAGTACCGCAGGGAATGAATTTATAGAGCTTACAGCATAAAGGAGAGAGAACAATGAAAGAAATTTGGAAAGATACAGCTTTGCAGGTGGAAAAGGAGCTGATTTTGCCTGTTTCCGTAAAGGATTCTTATAATATGGAGGAAAGCGGCGAACTGCTCATCGGCAAGGAAGCCTATATTCCCTTTGGCCTGGACGGCGTTGCCCGGTTTATGGGGAAGGGATCTTATGTGGTGCTGGATTTCGGCAAGGAGCTTTGCGGCGGTGTGCGGATTCTGACCCGTCAGATCTCGGATATTTATGCCAAGGTCCGCATTACTCTGGGAGAATCTTTAACAGAGGCGTGCAGCAGCATCGGCGAAAAAAACGCCACAAACCACCATGCCCCCAGAGATTTTGAGGCAGATCTGATCAATATGTCGGATCTGACCTTCGGACAAAGCGGATTTCGTTTTGCAAGAATCGAATTGCTGACGGAATGTCCGGTTGCCATCCGGAATATCTACGGCGTGAATACGCTTCCCGTATTTGACCGGGAGGGCTATTTGAAAACCGGCGATGCTCTGCTGGATCAGATCGCAGACACCGCTGCCTACACCCTGAAGCTGTGCTGCCAGAATGGGCAGATTTGGGACGGCATCAAGCGTGACCGTCTGATTTGGAGCGGCGATCTGAATCCGGAGATTCTGACCTGCCTGTACCTGTTCGGCGACAATGCCAATATCACCAATGCGCTGACTGCTCTGCGGCAGTCTACCCCGGCAGATAAATGGATGAATGAGATTCCTTCTTATTCTGCCTGGTGGGTACTGAACTTGTGCGATTACTGCCGTTTCACCGGAAACACTGCCTATTATGAGCAGAACCGGGATTATGCTGCTGCCCTTATGAAGAGGTTTAACAGCTTTGTGGCAGAAGACGGCACCATTGATTATCAGGTTGATCCCGAAAAATGTATGGTGTACTTTTTAGATTGGCCTACCCATCATACGGAAGATGAGGCAGTTGGCGCAGCATCGCTTCTTCTGTACACGGCAAACACAATGCT
Organism: Faecousia sp.; assembly: GCA_045646805.1. Lineage (GTDB taxonomy): Bacteria > Bacillota > Clostridia > Oscillospirales > Oscillospiraceae > Faecousia. The sequence goes on along the minus strand of JAZRLK010000140.1, from coordinate 15,479 downwards.
TCAAATGGAAGAAAACGCCGATTGCCGCCAGCTGCAGCAGAAATTGCAGCCCTGGCTGAAAAAGGATGCCATCCATAAGCAGGTTCGGGCATTCCAGATTCTGGCAGGACGCCGGGAACCGGGAGATGCTCAATTCCTGGAGGAAGGCGGCGCAGAGGGTATGTCCACCTTTATGGCATACTATATCCTCAAAGCCGATGTGATCGCAGGCGGCACAAAGCCCATCGAAATGATCAAAGACTACTTCGGCGCAATGCTCAGCCGGGGAGCCACCACTTTCTGGGAGGATTTCCATATGAGCTGGCTGGAGGGAAGCGGCAGAATCGATGAATTTCCTGCTCCCGGTCAGAAGGATATCCACGGCGACTACGGCGCATTTTGCTATATTGGTCTGCGCCACAGCTTTTGCCACGGTTGGGCGTCCGGTGTGCTGGCATTTTTGTATGAATATCTGCTGGGTGTGAAAATGCTGCCCGGCGGCAAATATACAGTAGAACCCACAGCTATGGGCGTCAATTGTGCAGAAGGTGCTGTGCCCGTACCCGGCGGAATGCTGCAGGTGCGGATTGGAAACGGGAAAGTTCAAGAGGAGTTTATTTGAGGAATGTTTACCTACAGGGATAATCGGTTCTATATGAATGGCGAGCCTTTTGCAATCCAGTCCGGGGCGATCCATTATTTCCGCACACTACCCCAGCAATGGGAGGATCGCCTGCAAAAGCTGAAGGATTGCGGCTTGAACACCGTGGAAACCTATTGCTGCTGGAATCTCCACGAGCCGAAGCAGGGGCAGTTTTGCTTTGATGGGATGCTGGATGTTTCCGCATTCCTTGCTTTGGCGCAAAAGCTGGGATTGTATGTGATTGTCAGACCCGGTCCTTATATCTGCGCAGAGTGGGAGTTTGGCGGTTTACCGGCGTGGCTTCTTGCCGATGACGGAATCCGCCTGCGTACCACCGAGGAGCGGTATTTTGCCCATGTGCGTCGGTATATGCAGGTGCTGATGGAGAAAATACGCCCCCATCTTCTGACCAACGGCGGCAATGTTATGATGTTGGCGGTGGAGAATGAGTATGGTTCTTACGGCAACAGCCGGGAATATATGAACAAGTGCGCCGATTTGCTCAGAGAATGCGGCGCAGATGTGCCGATGGTCACTGCTGACGGACATTTGGATATTTTCCTAAATGGCGGTATGGCAGACGGCGTATTGCCTGCTCTGGATTTTGGTTACGACCACGAGATTTTGCCGGAGCATTTTGCTGCGCTGGGGCAAGCTGTGCCGGATGCCCCTCAATTCCATTTGGAGCATTGGATCGGTGCCATTGCCCACTGGGATGCTCCGGTGCTGCGGTATCAGGTGGAGGATGCGGCCCGGGAAGTGAGTCAGCAGCTGGAGCAGAATGTGGACTTTAACCTGTATATGTTCCACGGCGGCACCAATTTTGGCTTTATGAACGGCGCAAACCATACGGCAGATGATCCCGAAAATCGGATTAAAAATCGCTATGAGCCGGATATTACCAGCTATGATTACGATGCACCTCTGACGGAGTGGGGTGAATGTACGCCAAAATACTTTGCCATTCAGAAGGAAATGGAGCGCCATTTGGGGAAAACACTTCCCAAACCGGCACAAGTTCCTTTGCAGAATATCGGCGCAGTGCAGCTTACCCAGTGCGCCCCTCTTTTAAAGAATTTGGGAAATATCGGGCAGCGTTTTACAGATTGCCTGCCCCGGAATATGGAAGCCTACGGCCAGTCCTACGGCTATATCCTCTACCGCAATACCATCAAAACCAAGCAAAAAATTGACCTTTTGGCATTCCGGGAGGTTCACGACCGGGTTACTGTTTTCTTTAACGGCATCCGTCGGGGCGTGATCTACCGCAACGATCCCAAGCAGTATCTGGAAGTAGACGGCTGGATGGATGAAGGCGGTGTGCTGGAATTGCTGGTGGAGAATATGGGACGCATCAATTTTGGTCCGGATATGTGTAAAGGCGACCGAAAGGGCATTTGCGACAGCGTGTATATCTCTGTGAAAAACGGACCCCGGCAGATCCTGTGCGATTGGGAAATTTACACACTGCCTATGGATAATTTGGAAAATCTTTCCTTCGGCGGCGATGTACCTGCCGGACAGCCCGGATTTTATAAAGGCACTTTCCGGGCGGAAAAGAAGGACTGCTTTGTCCATTTGGATAATTTTACAAAAGGCTTTGTTACAGTCAATGGTTTCAATTTAGGCCGCTTCTGGAACAAAGGACCTCAGATGTCATTGTACCTGCCCTGGCCCGTGCTGCAGGAAGAGAATGAAATTATTGTATACGCTGAAGATATGGAGAAACCGGAAGCTGTTATTTCTGACAACCATATCCTGGACGGCGGCAATGCAGTTGGGCAGCCGGTAACGGTGCTGTGACCGTATATAAGAAGGTGTAATATGAAAATAATCAATCCGGATGCCTGCCACGATCGATTGGCAGCGGAAACAAAAGGTATCTTATCTTATGACAGCGGCTGCGATTACCAGAAGTGGAGAAATCAGGTAAAGGAGAAGCTGATTGAACTGCTGGGTATAGATGTGATTGGGGAAAATGCCTGTCCGGTGAAGGTGGAAATCGGGGAGGTCACGGAATGTGATACCCACCGAATGATGCAGCTTACCTACGAGAGCGAACGGGAAAATATTGTCCCTGCTCTTTTGCTTCTGCCCAAGCAGGAGAAGAAGAAATATCCTTTGGCCATTGTTTTGCAGGGGCATACAACGGGATATCACATTTCCATCGGTGAGAAGAAATACGATATAGACGAAACTTATATCCCCGATAATTGCTATGCGCTGCAAGCAGTGGAGAACGGCTTTGCCGCACTTTGCATCGAACAGCGGGGAATGGGGCAGGTCCGCTCCCACCGTTATCCCGGTCCGGGAGGGGTGCATCAATGCTCCTTTACTGCCATGACTGCCATCAATTTAGGTAGAACCGTCATCGGCGAACGGGTATGGGATGTCAGCCGGGGCATTGATGCCCTGGAAAAGCTGGCATTGCCGGAAATTGACTTAAATAAGATTATGATCCAGGGCTCGTCCGGCGGCGGAACGGCTGCATTTTATGCCGCTTGCCTGGAAAACAGAATCGGATATGCGGTTCCTGCCTGTTCTTTTTGCTCCTACAAAGGATCTATTCTGGACATATTGCACTGCGTGTGCAATAATATCCCCAGAGCATCCCGGTATTTTGAAATGGAAGATCTTACCTGCCTGATCGCACCGAGGAACCTGACGGTGCTGACAGGCGAAAAGGATGAGATTTTCCCCCTTGCGGCTGTGAAACAGTCCTATGCAACCGCAGAAAAAATATATGCCCACGCCGGAGCGGCGGAAAACTGCAAGATAGTGGTTATGCCGGAAGGACATCATTGGTGCCCGGATGTGGCGTGGCGTGCCATCAACGAAGAAATGACCCGATTAGGTTGGTAATGATTTATGACAAAGAACCCTGTGTCCCTCAACGGAAAATGGTTTGCCGGCTTTTTGTCGGATAAGCCCTATAGCCAAACAGCAGAGCCTGCGTGCAGCGGGGAATTTGTGCTGCCTGTTCCCGGCTATTGGGAGGATGTGCCGTTTGACCGAAAAAAACTGAAGATCAATCCTCTTTATACACAGCAAAGCTATCCCCAAACCGGCTATTGCCAGGATATGTTTTTGCCCAATCCTGTAGGCTGTCTGGCTTATGGGAAAAGCTTTATGCTGGAGGAAGTCCCTCAAAATGCCCGGTTGTATATCGGCGGTGTGCAGAATGCTGTCAGCGCCTGGATCAACGGGGTGTATTTGGGTCGCCACGAGGGATATTCCGCACCCTTTGATTTTATAGTGCCCGACGGCGTTTTGACCCTGGGGGAAAACCGCATAACCCTGGCGGTGTCCAATAACCGGCTGTCCGGCTATATGGACCGCCCCATATCCGGTCTGACTTCCCGGGCCGCAAACGAGTGCACAGGCGGTATCTGGGGGGATGTGGAAATTCGCAGCTGCCCCGATGGACTGGAGGATTTGTGGGTCACAGTATCTGAAAATTGCGAAAGCTTTACAGTCCATACCCAGGGCGCATCCGACCGGCAAAAGACAGTTTCTGTTTTGGATGGAGATCGCTGTGTTTGCACATCCTGTATGCCTGCCGGCAGTGATACAGTTACCTTCAGCAGTGAGGGATTTTCCCGGTGGACACCGGATACGCCCCATCTTTACCGGGTGACAGTCACCACGGAAAATCAGGCATTATCCTGCACCTTTGGTGTGCGCCGTCTGACGGTTCGGGGAACGGAGCTGTATCTGAACGGTGAGCCCTATTATTTCCGGGGAATTTGCGAGCATTGCTATCAGTATGCAACTGTCCATCCCACCCGTGAGAAGAATTATTACATAGCCATCATTGAAAAACTGAAATCCCTGGGCTTTAATTCCATCCGGTTCCACACCTGGATTCCGCCCTATGAATATATGCAGGCGGCAGATGAGCTGGGTATGCTTCTGGAAGTGGAAACGCCCAATAACACCACGGCGGCAGAATGGAAACAGATCATTCGTTTTTGCCGTCAGCACGCCAGCGTCAACCTATATTCCACAGGCAACGAGCTGCAAATCGACTGGGATTATGAAAAGCATCTGACTATTTGCGCCGATTTGGTGCATAGTCAAACAGATGCACTGTTTTCTCCTATGTCGGCAATGCGGGGAATCGAATATATGCTCACGGAGAAAGACCCCCGTGTGGCAGAGCCTTTCGAGCATAACCCCGGTCGGCTCAGCCGTGTTGGAGAATACAGCGATCTTTATAACAGCTATTCTCTGGGACTTACCAGCTACGATTCCAGTTTCGGCACCCAGGAAGTGATCGATCGGCGCAATGCGGTTTACGGAAAACCTCTTTTGTCCCACGAGATCTGCATTCACGGAACGTATATCGATCTTTCTCTGGAAAAAAGATACGAAAATACAAGAATCGGAAAAACCCTGTTTATGTCCTCGGTGCGGGAGCACCTTGCAGATAAGGGACTTTTGGATAAGGCCCCTCTTTATTGCGAAAATTCCTCCAAATGGCAGAGCCTGCTCAGAAAGCAGTGCTTTGAGCTGGTTCGCCGCTGCAAGAGCTTTGCAGGCTATGATTTTCTGGGCGATATTGATACGCACTGGCATACCTTCGGATATTGCGTGGGTATGATGAATGAGTTTTATGAACTCAAGCCCGGCGAAACCCGGGAAAATGTTCTGCGCTACAATAGTCCCACGGTGCTGCTTGCGGATCTGCCCCGGGTGAATTTCACAGCCGGAGAATGTGTGGAAATTCCTCTGTGGGTATCCCATTACGGCGAAAATCTGAAAAATGCCAAGCTTACCTTGAGCGTCAGCGCAGAGGGTAAGGAAATTGCGGCGCAAAACATTTCTGTTGGGCAGCTTAGCCGGGGAGAATTGAAAGAAATCTACTGCCTGTGCCTGACAATTCCGGAACGGGCGGAAGCGGCGCAGCTGAAGCTTTCGGTGGAGCTGTGGGAAGAAGAAAAAATCACCAGCAACTGCTGGGAGTTTTATGCGTTCCCCAAAACAGAAGAAGTGTCTTACGGCGATCTGTGTGTAAGCAACGGCTGCACACTGGATGCATTGGAAAAAGATATGGCCCAGGGGAAAACCGTGGTAATTTTTGGAACAGAGCCTTTTGCCTCCGAAAAAGTGACCTTCCAGCTATCCATTGCCGGCAGAACAACAGGGCATTTGGCTACGGCCATTGCAGACCATCCCTTGATGAAACGCTTCCCCCACAGCGGTTTTTGCGCAAAACAGTTTGAAAAAATGCTAAACGGCGGCAGCGCAGCCATTTTGGACGGCGCACCCGGCACGCACAATCCCATCATTGACATTGCAACCACCTATAAAAACGCCCGCAAAGAAGGCTTGCTCTTTGAATTTTGGGTGGGCAAGGGTCGGCTGCTGGTTTGCACGCTGCATCTGGATGAAACAGACCCCGGCGCAGCCTGGCTGAAAAAATGCCTGATCGACTATGCAAAAAACGAAGATTTTGACCCTGCGGTGCATCTGACCGCAGAGGATCTTCGCCGTATTTGCACCGCCAACACCGTGGCAGAAGACGGCAACTGCAACCGTGCGGTCAATAAAAACGATATTACTGCTTAAATACAAGGAGTGTACAGGATGAAAAACAGCATATTGAAAGTACATATTCGGGTTTTGTCCGCTGTTTTGGCGCTGATCATGATTTTCGGCGTACTTCCTGTGCAGGCGGCGGTCAGCGGTGCAGCTGAGGAGGACAGCATTTTGTATAACGGCAGCTTCGATCTGCGTTATACCAATAATCAAACGCCTCCTGGCTGGAGTTTAAATAAGAACAGCACAGGCCATACGGCCGTGGTTCAAAAAAATGTATTTCACGGTAGCAGCGGCAATGCTTTGAAAATCCAGGCAACCGGAGTTTCTTATATTTACTCCACAGATTTTTCCGTAGAATCGGGGCAGAATTATATTCTGTCTTATTGGATTCGGGTGGATGAAGCCAACGGCCTGGAATATGCGCCTTTTCTCAATGACAGCAATTATGCCGGCGGCTGGTGGAAGGATTATGCCGCCGCCCCTGTTTGCCAGGTGACCGACGGCTGGGTAAAAATATCCAATGTAATTGCCATTCCCCAAAGCGTGGGTCAGAACCCTGCCAATGTTAGCAGTAAGATCCAGTTGGGCTTTAAAGTATACGCCGGCAGCGGCACAATCTATTTGGACGATGTTTCTTTTGTCAAAGTGGATGTGAATAAAAATGACCCCAATCTCAGCTTTGAAAAGGCAAATTCGTCAACCGGAAAACCGTTAAACTGGAGCAGCGCAGCCAATGGCATGGAGCTAAGCAGCGATAGGTCGGTCTACCATGACGGCGGAAATTCTATGGCAATCGTCCAGGACTCCCTGGCAGAGAAATCCTATGTAACATCGGATGTGCGTATTCCCGTGGAAGGCGGAAATGTTTATGAGTTCTCCTTCTGGGTGAAATCCCAGAATGCCGATCCCACGGTAACGGTGCGGATGGATCTTCTGCGGTATGATGCCCAGGGAAATGCGGTCTTGCAGGAGAACGGTGATCCTGCGTTTTTGCAGGGCAGTGTTACTGCTTTAAACGGCAGCAGCCAAGCAGAAGGCTGGAAGAATGTAGTAACCCGTAGCGCCGTGGAACAAACCGATGGCTATGTGGGTATCCGGTTTGTGATTACCCGAGGCTCTGCAGAGCTTTGGCTGGATGATATTTCCCTCCGTGTGGTGGAAAACGGCATAGACTGTGTGGTCTATTATGACGATTTTCACGCCGTGGATGAGTCGGGAAATATCAGCACCTGGAAATCCTCTGGCGGAGAATTTACCCCGGAAAATGGCGGAAAACTCACAGTCAGCGATAAAGAAAGCTATATTTACACAGAACTTACCTGCCTGATGACCGACTATACTTACTGCCTTAAGGGCGACTATACTGCCAATATGGGCGGTACGGTGCAGGTGCGTTTTTACGATTATCAGAAAAATGAGTATACCCAGCAGCGGAAAACCGTAGCTTTGCAGGCTGACGGGACTTCCTTTGCTGTGAATTTTACAGCTCCCAGTCATACCTATGCTGCCATTTATATCGGTTCTGACCAGGCCGGGACGATTACCGTCTCCGATGTGACGGTGTATATGACAGCCCAACCGTCCAAGCCCAACAGGAATTATCTGGATGCGGATTGGTCAAAAAAAGCAGACCGGGAGAATGTGGTTTCCTCTGTGGAAATCTATAATGGGATTCCTACACTGATGATCGACGGTCAGCCCACCGCTGCGTATTTCTATCAGCGGCCGGATCTGGATGCCTATTTACAGACGGATGCAGAAAGCAGAATTGCCAATTCCGGTCTTGAACTGTATGTAACCTATGGCGGCAACCTGTATAAAGGCGGCTGCGATCCCATTTGGCTGGAAGACGGCAGCATTGATTATGATGCCTTTGACGCAGTTATTTATGACACCTTGGCAGCCAATGACGATGCTCTCGTCATGGTGAACATCGGTATGTTTGCCCCCAAGTGGTGGTTGGAGCAGAATCCGGACCATCGGGCTCAGGCCCACAACGGCAGCAGCTATATCGCTTTGGACGATGTTTCTTTGGCATCAGAGAAATTCCGCCAGGAGGCGGGTGAGGTGCTGCGGCAGCTGATTGCCCATATGAAGGAGCAAAACTACTATAACCGGGTGTTTGGCCTGAAAATCAGCGGCGGTCAGAGCTACGAATGGATGCATTTGGGTACCGGCTCCGATCAAGGCCCGGATTATAGCGCTGTATCCCAGGAAGGTTTCCGTACATATCTGAAAAATAAATACGGTACGGATGCAGCTCTGCAGGCTGCCTGGGGAAATGGGCAAGTTACTTTGGAAACGGCAGCTGCTCCCGGATGGGAGGAGCGATGTGCATCTTCCAATGTGTATGTTGGCGATGTGGATACCGGCAGTCTTTCCCGGAATATCGTGGACTGGAATTTGTGGCTGGGCGAAGCATCTGCTGACAGCTTCTTGTACTACTGCCAAATTGCTAAGGAAGAAACGGACAATCAAATCATTGTCGGCGGTTACAACGGCTATCTTTGGACCAGCAATACCCACGACAGCCAGGGCAAAGCCCATACGGCTATGGACAGAGTTTTAGATAGCTTATATGTTGACTGGATTGCATCCCCCATTGCCTATAGTGAACGGCTTATGGGTCAATCCTCTGCCCATATGGTATTGCTGGATACCGTGCAGGCCCATGGAAAGCTTTATGTTGCTGAGCAGGATAACCGTACCTGCCTTTCTGACAGCTATGCCGGGGTTTCCTGGGATGCAGATTGGGATTACAAGATCGGTCAGACCCGGACTATGGCAGATACGATCTATCAGCAAAAGCGGGATTTTGCCAATGCCTTTGTCAATGGCGCTGGTTTATGGCAGTTTGATATGTACGGCGGCTGGCTGGACGATGATCAGCTTTATGATTATTTCCGGGATGCCAAGGCGGAATTTGACCTGAGTGTTCATGTAAACAGAAACACCACCAACGAAGTGGCGGTGTTTGTGGGTGATGAAACCTATGCCTATCTGACTGCGGAAAACAGCAATATGAGCTTTACACTGCTGGAGCCTATGCTGCTGCAGCAAAGAAAGCATTTGGCGGCAATGGGCGCAGGGTATGATACCTACGCAATGTCCAGCCTTTTGGATGGAAAAGTGCCGCATCATAAGCTCAATATCATTCTTTCGCCCTTTGAAATCACACCGCAGATGCAGGAAGCGATTGACACCCATTTGAAAACCAACAATCAGGTAGTAGTTTGGGTGTATCTGCCGGGCATCTCCACCGGCACGGAATTATCCCTTTCCAATGTGGAACGGACTACCGGTTTTTCAATCGGTGCAGTGGAGAAAAAATCCACCTTGCAGGTTCAGCTTGCAGATTCCGGTCATAGCATTACCGATGGTATTGCAGGCTTAATTTACGGCAATTCCGTTGCCAATTCCGTTTCCCCTATGCCTTATTTGAAGGATACCGCCGGCGCAACGGTGCTGGGATATCATGTAGATGGGGGAAAACCCGGTCTTGCGGTGAAGGATATGGGGAACTGGACATCGGTGTATTCCGCTGCGCCCTGTTTGGATGCGGCGCTTTTGCGGAATCTGATGGATTTGGCAGGCTGCCATACCTACAGCGAAAACAATGCCGACGTGATCTACAGCAGCGGCAGCTATGTTGCCCTGCACAGTGCTGCGGCAGGAGAGAAAACTATTCGTCTGCCCGGCAATTTTGCGGTGTACGATGTGTTTGAAAAGACCTTCGTTTCTATGAATACCGACAGGATCGTTTATCATCATACAGCAAACGATACCCATATTTTCCGGCTGATGAAGCCCAATACTTATGCTGTTACCGCAAGTATCCAAACAGGAAAAGGCACCATTTCCGCCCCCGGTCTGACCCAGATGCAGCCGGGAAGCGAATATCGCCTGACTGTAACGCCCGATGATGGTTATGAAATCGCAGAGGTTACGGTCAACGGCAAAATAACCGATTTGGAAAACGGTATGCTGTGCATTGACCAGGTTCAGGAAAACACCGCCATAGAGGTAAAATTTGCCCTAAAGAAGCTTTTGGAGAATTATGACTTTGAGCTGGGAACATTTGGCGGCAGTGTGGCAGGGTCCGGTGCGGCCAGCGTGGTATCGGATGCTCAGGTTCACAGCGGTATGTACAGCCTGCGGCTGAATCACGATGGAACAGCCAGAGATCTGATGCAGATCCTGATTCGAATGAATCCTGCCGAAGTGGACAGAACTCTGACTGTAACTATGTGGGCAAAAACCCCTGCCGGTGCAGCAGCCCGTGGTTTGCACAGAAGCGCCGGCTTCTTTACCGAAGAATGGGGAAGAACCCGGGATATCGTGTATGATGCCATTTATCCCGTAAGAGATCAATGGAATGTCTATACGCAAACGCTCACCCTTCCGGCAGGTACGGAGATTTTCCAGTATCAGCTTTATACCGATACCGTCAATGCCGACGTGTATATCGATGATATTTCCATCACCTGCGATGGTCAGGAAATGATGGTCAACGGCGGTCTGGAGCGGGGAAATCTCACCGGCAGCTTTGAAGACTGGGAAAATACCCCCCAGCTGCTTCAGGCAACCACCGTCCATAGCGGCGGTTATGCAGCCTTGCTGAAGTGGGGCGGTATGGTTTCGGCAACTGTGACCGGTCTGGAACTGGAAAAAATGCAGAAGGCAAACCTGCAATTCTGGGTTTATTCCACGGGCACTTCCGGAACGAAAAAATTGCATTATACAGTTTCTGCCTATGCCGATGGCGTTGCGGTTTCGGAAAGAACCGGAGATATTACGGTGAGTGCCAACAGCCAATGGAATTTAAAGGAGCTGGATCTGCAGCTGCCTGAAAATTCCGACAGCATTGTGCTGCAGCTCAGTGCGCCCAATTCTACGGGAATTTATATCGATGATCTGCAATGCCAAATTCTTCCGCCTAAGCAGATTGCCCTGGGTTATCAGCAGATTTATTCCGACGGAACATGGCGGCTGACTGCGGAGAACATCAGCCAGCTGACAGCATCCTATTACAAGATTCCCGTCATAATAGACGGTGCGGAAGGTTATGCGGTTGCCCATAAAACAGGGGATCTGCTTTGCATCTACCCCGATTTCTTCGGCGTTTACGGAATGAAAGTTCCGAAAATCTCCTTTGTGATACCGGAAGGCGGGGTTATTAAGGCGGTAAGTCCTGACCTGCAATGGGGAGAAATGGCAGAAAAAGAACCCTTTGTGGTCAAGGAAAAAGTGGAAGTGTATCCTGCAGAGGCCTATGTGAAGTATTGGAATCTTTCTCTTGGCGGCGATTTGACGGTGAATTTCTATCTGGATATTGCCGAAAACATTGCCCAGGATGTGCAGGTTCAGATTTCTGTTGCCGAGGAAATGCATACATTCTCCGTTTTGGACGACAGCCTGGATGAAGACCTGCAATTGTATCAATTCAGTGTGCCCATTGCCGCAGCGCAGATGTGCGACGAAATTTGCGTGCAGACGGTGGTGGGGGAGAAGGTGATTGCTTCCCAAAGCTATACCGTGGAGCAGTATGCACAATTTGTTCTGTCTGAGAGCAGTATGCAGGCTTACCATGCTTTGGTGACCGAAATGCTTCGCTACGGCAGTGCGGCTCAGCAGTATTTCGACTACCGGACAGAGCAACTGGCAGATCAAAATATTTCCGGCGGAGCATTTGCGGAAATTCCCCAAAATACCCAGCCGGCTACGGTGGAAGGAAGCTTAAAAGGCTTGCAGTACTATGGTACTACCCTGCTTTACCGGGATCGGGTTTCCCTGCGGCTGTATTTCACAGTCCGGGAAGATATTGCAAGCTTTGTCTTTACAGTGGATGGCGTTGCCTATGAGGCGGTGCAGAAGGATGAATTGTACTATGTGGAGCTGCCCGGCATCAACCCCCAGGATTGGGATAAACCCATCCAAATGACGGTCCGGGATGAGGACGGAAATACCCTTGTTATCTCCTATAGCCCCATGAAGTATATGGTTCGTATGTATGAAAAGGGCTCCGACAGTATGAAACTGTTGGTGACGGCAATGTACAATTATCATTTGGCAGCCAAGTTGGTTTGTGCGCAGTAAATTTTCAAAAAAGGTGATAAAAAATGAAACCGTATATCCAAGTTCATCCGTCAGATACGGTGGCAGTTGCGTTGACGCCTATTGCCGCCGGTTCGGAAATTTGCGGTGTAATCGCCGGGACGGATATCCCCCAGGGCCATAAAATTGCCATAAAGCCTATGCCCCGGAACAGCCAGATAATCAAATACGGCTTTTCCATCGGTCATGCTGTGGAGGATATCCAGCCCGGACAGTGGGTGCATAGCCACAATATGAAAACCAATCTGTCCGGTCAGGAAGAATATACCTATGAGCCTGAAAACTGTGTATTACCTGCTTTGGAAAGCAGGACATTTCAGGGTTATTTGCGCAAAGACGGCAAGGCCGCTGTCCGTAATGAAATTTGGATCATTCCCACAGTGGGCTGTGTCAACGATGTGGCAAAGGCTCTGGCAAGGGAAAATCAGGATCTGGTGCAGGGGAGTGTGGAAGGCTTGTATGCATTTCCGCACCCCTTCGGCTGCTCCCAAACCGGCGAAGATCACGCCCAAACAAGAAAGCTTCTGACAGCTCTTGCCAAGCATCCCAATGCCGGTGCGGTGCTGGTGCTTGGCTTAGGGTGCGAGAATTTGACGAAGGAACAGTTTGTTGAAGAATTGGGAGAATTTGATGCTGAGCGTATCCGTTTCCTCACCTGCCAGCAGGTGGAAGACGAAATGGCAGCAGGCAGAGAAATCCTGAAAGAATGCGCCGCTTACGCATCCCAATTTGAAAGACAGACCTTGCCTGCATCCAAATTGGTTATCGGTATGAAATGCGGCGGCTCTGACGGACTTTCCGGCATCACAGCCAACCCCGTAGTGGGCAGATTTTCCGATATGCTGGTCGCTATGGGCGGCAGTACAGTTCTCACCGAAGTTCCGGAGATGTTCGGCGCAGAGGGCTTTTTGATGAACCGCTGTGCGGACGAAGCCGTTTTCCAAAAGGCAGTGAATATGATTAACGGGTTTAAGGATTATTTCCTGCGCCATAATGAAGTGGTGTACGAAAATCCCAGCCCCGGCAATAAGGCCGGCGGCATCACCACTTTGGAAGAAAAATCCTGCGGCTGTGTGCAAAAAGGCGGAAGTGCGCCCATTGTGGATGTGATCGGCTATGGCGAGCAGGTGCAGACCCAGGGCCTGAATATGCTCTATGGACCGGGCAATGATTTGGTGTCTTCTACAGCTTTGACCGCTGCCGGAGCCCATATCATTCTCTTTACCACAGGCCGGGGTACGCCTTTCGGCGCACCTGCGCCCACAGTCAAGATCGCCACCAATACGCCCTTAGCAGAGAAAAAATCCTTGTGGATGGATTTCAATGCCGGTGTTGTGGCGGATGGATTGCAAAGCATTGATGAAAACGGTATGCATTTAATGGACTTTGTTTTGGAAATTGCATCCGGCAAGCAGACAAAAACGGAGCAAAAAGGCTTCCGGGAAATTTCTATTTTCAAAGACGGCGTAGTATTGTAACCAAAAATTTTAGGGGGGCATTGCCCCCCATATTTTTATTGCTCTGCCTGTAAATATTCAGGACAGATCAGTTTTTGAAAAACGCAACCGCAACTGCACCGGGACCTGCGTGGGTGCCGATCACACTGCCAATGGTTGTATAGGGAACATGATCCAGATTGCCTTCCCAGATATGCTTGCTGTCTTCTATATACTTAAGAAGAAGCGCATCGGAAATGCCGGTGTAGCCAAGCAAAACAGGTTTGCTGAAATCTATGCCGCCTGCTTTATCTATTTGCTGAACAAGTAAGTTGTTGCCCATCTTGGAGCCGCGCGCTTTTCCGAGCATAATGATTTCCCCGTCAACAACAGAAAGAACGGGTTTGATATTCAATACACCGCCTGCGAACGCCACAGCTTTGGAAACACGGCCGCCCTTTTTAAGATACTCAAGGGTATCTACAAGGGCAACGATCACAATCTTTTTCTTTTCTTCTTCAAGTGTTGCTGCAATTTCTCCGGCGCTTTTTCCCTCGTCTAAAAGCCGAAATGCCAATTCAACCAAAATTCCGCTTCCCATTGCCGCACTTGCACTGTCGACAACGTAAATATTGTCGTAATCCGCAGCCGCAATTGTTGCGCTTTGGTATGTGCCGGAGAAATTGGAAGCAAGGGTGATGACAACGGCGGCCTCTCCGGCTTCTTTTGCTTTTTCGAATTCTTTGGCGAACGCATCGGGAGTTGCCTGGCTGGTAGTGGGAAGCACATCGCTTTCCACAAGCTTTTCGTAAAAAGTCTTATGATCGATGGTAACACCGTCAATATATTCTTCCATACCGAAATTTACAGTAAGCGGAACGGTGTACACACGGCTTTTATATTCCGGCAAAAAATCAGCAGTGGAATCCACAATAATTCTGGTTTTCATAAAATTTACTCCTTATGCTCCCCAATTTTTGAAACGGCGTCTAAGCTTTCGCTGATAATGGAAAGACTGCGATAAAAGGCTGCTCTTTCTTCCTCTGTAAGACTACCACTGATGGAATCCAGAACATTGCTTATTTTATCTGCAATCTTTTTGCCAACCTCGTTTCCTTTTTCGGTCAAAATAAGGGGGCTTTTGTATCTTTTGATACTTTTGGATTCACAGGTCAAATATCCGTTTGTTTCAAGGTAATCCAGAGCACGGGAAATGGTTGCTTTGTCTTCCTCGCAGCGCTCACAAAGATCGGTAGCCGTTGCGCCTTTGTTCGTGTAAAGATAATACAGGCAGGAAATATGCGCGCTTCTTAAATTATATTCTGCCATTTCCTGATTTTTAATCTTGCGAATATTGCGGCTGATTCTGTTAATGAGCACAGTAAAAGTTTCAAATCTTTCTTTCATTTTGCTACCCCCATAATACTTGTTGAAATCTCAACAAGACACAGCATAGCATAAACTTGTTGAAATGTCAACAGGTGCATTTACAGGTGGTGTATAAAATTATGAACGAGTTTCCAAAACGAAAAGCCATACGCATTGCCAATTACGATTATTCAACACCCGGAGCATATTTCATTACGGTATGCGTGAATGACAGAAAACCGATTCTTTGGAACGTAGGGGCGGCAACCTGCCGCCCGAATCTGTCGAAAATCGGCTCTGTAGTGGAAACGGCAATTCTGCAAATCCCGGAACATTATCCTGCTGTTTCTGTGGATAAATATTGCGTTATGCCCGACCATATCCATATGATTCTG
>JAZRLK010000139.1:0-19585 GCA_045646805.1 Faecousia sp. | reverse complement strand
CTGACTGTTCATGAGTCCGAGATCGTTGGCCAGTATAAGTTCCGCATCGGCGGCGTCGGTAAGGTTTTTGACTATCTGCAGACCAGCACCGGCTTCCTGATCGTTATTGTGGTTCCCACCTTCCTGTTCTTCCTGTTCCATCTGGTCCAGTTCTTCCGCGTTCTGTTCGAGTACCAGAATGTGAAGAACCGCATCAAGTTCGAGCAGGAGCGTGGCCGCACAGAGGATATGATCGATGAGCAGAAGCGTCAGCAGCAGGAAGCTCAGGTCAAGGCTCGTGCCAAGATGGAAGAAGAATTGCGTGAAAAGCTGAAGGCGGAAATGCTGGCCTCTATGGCTGCTGAGAAAAAGCAGGAGGAAGAGGCTGCCAAGGAAGCTATGCTTGCTCAGCAGCGTGCCCAGATTGAGGCAGAGCTGCGTGAAAAGCTGAAGGCAGAATTGCAGGCCGAGCAGGCGAAAAAAGACGAGCAACTCTAAAATCAGTCAGATTTTTGAGATTGCAGGAAAAAAGTGCCGGAATAATCAAACAAATTGTGTTTGCTCTGTAGGGTCGATGCTGATATCGACCCGGCGGATTGATTTGCAGATTGTACCGGCATAGAGGAGAAAAGCATGGATAATTTCTTGCAATATTTTTATCAGGATGTGGGACGGGTATTTCGTGCCTTCGGTGAGATTTTTGCCGCGTTCTTTAATTTCCTGAATTACTTACTGAATTTCCCTATGCGGATGGATATCATCAAATCCTATTCCGGCGATTTTTCCACGCTGGATTGGATTATGCTGCTGATTGCCAACCTGATGCTGGCAGGCGTATGCATTCTGCTGCTGTTTTTGCTGATTAAGCTGCTGCGCAGAATCTTCCGCTTCCGTGTGCCCGTTCGGGAGTATGATGCTATGGCAAAGCAGGTTCGGAATCTGCAAAGAGACCTGCTCCGTGCCAACTATGAGAAGGATAAGCTTCTGGCTATGAAGGTAGCGGAGCTGGGCGGAAATCCCCAGCTGCCGGAATTGCCGGAAGACGAGCAGGAGCAGGATGAAACCGAGGAAAACACCGAGGTGTTTGTGCCCAGTTCCAACCGCAATACCTTCCAGTCTCCCTGTGTGGATCCTTCCGAGAGCCGTTTCTTCCGGCTTACCTCGGTGGATAACTACTATAAAACAGAATATGTGGCACCGGTTTACGATAATTCCATAACCCTGGAAGAACTGTGCGAGAAGTTCCGCAATTTTGCGGCCGCAGAGATGAAGCTGTACTATGACCTGGATATGATGCGCCATTTCATCGCATCCCTGGGTACTACCCGGATCATCATTCTGCAGGGTATTTCCGGTACCGGTAAAACATCCTTGCCTTATGCTTTCGGTAAGTTTGTCCGTAAGGATACCTCTGTGGTATCTGTTCAGCCTTCCTGGCGTGAACGCACAGAGCTTTACGGCTACTTCAACGAATTTACCAAGCGTTATTCCGAAACGGAATTTCTGCGTGCAATCTATGAAGCCAATTACTACCGGGATCCCCATATCGTCATTTTGGACGAAATGAACATTGCCCGTGTGGAATATTACTTTGCAGAAATGCTGTCCATTCTGGAAATGCCCCGGCAGGAGGAATGGAAGGTAGACGTGGTTACCGCAGTGTGGGATAATGACCCCTGTCTGATCAATGGCGGTAATGTGCAGATTCCCAATAACGTCTGGTTCGTCGGCACCATCAATAACGACGACTCTACCTTCGCTGTTGCCGATAAGGTCTACGACCGTGCCATCCCCATCGACCTGGACAGCCGTGCCGAACCCTTCGAAGCAGAGCACACCGATTCTATGTATATTTCTACAGACCATCTGAACGCCCTGTTCGATCAGGCAAAGCGGGATTATCCCGTTTCCCAGAGCAATTTGGATAAGCTGGAGCTTGTCAATGCCTATCTGATCAAGAATTTCCGCCTTGCTTTCGGTAACCGTATTATGAAACAGGTGGGTGACTATGTTCCCTGCTTTGTTGCCTGCGGCGGCACAGAACTTCAGGCAATCGACTTTATGGTGGCAAAGAAGGTTCTGCGTAAGTTTGAATCTTTGAGCCTTGGCTTTATGAAGGATGAGCTGACTAAGTTCAGCAACTATTTGGATAAGATCTTCGGCAAAAATACTATGGTCATCTGTAAGCAGTACATTGACTATCTGAAGAGAAGCAACTAATCCCATTTAACAGAAAGGAGGACACATTTTGGCAGAGAATGAAAATAAGAAGCCGGTCGGCAAGAAAAAGCAATCTCTGATCGATCCGGTGTATCTGAAATTTACCAAGGGTGTCATCCGTGCCATTGGCAGTCTGGATTTCTATGAGTATTTTATGGATGCGGTGGCTCACGCGGAAAACGAAATTCAGTTTTCCAACCGCCGTATGGAAAAATGGATCGACCGAACCTGGATCAATGAGATCGAAGCCGCCCTGGAGGCATTCCAAAAGATCATTGCAACACCCCGGAATATCATTCACGAGGAAGAATTGATCGTTAATGTGGCAAATGCCAAGAAAGCGGGCCCCGATGTGGTCGTCCATTTGGCGCAGCACGCCGGTTTGGTGGAAAAATTTGACGAACAATCCGGTGATGTGCGGCCCAGCAGACTGATGCAGAAGTACCGGGAGGATTCCATTGCCCTGTATGAAAACCGGCTTGTCTTTACCGTCCTGGAAAATGCCCATCATTTTGTAAAGATCCGTCATGATGCCCTTTTTGCGGAAATGAGTGACGAATTTGGCGCAAAGCTGAAGGTCACAACCAATATGGATAGTGCCACAGAGCACGTGCATATGGATATGTTCCTGCATATCCGGGATATCGACAGTACGCTGGACACCGATGGCAAGCATATCAATGTGTTCGACCGGGTTTCCCGGCTGTACCGGATTCTTTCGGTGTATATGAACAGCCCCTTTGCCCAGCAGATGGCAAAATTGCCCCGGGTCAAGGGTACGATCACGAAAACCAACGTTCTGAAAAAAAATCCCAACTACCGTATGATCGTAAAGCTGGGAGAATTTCTCCGGGATTATGATGATATCGGCTATACCGTAAATATCATCGAGCAAAATCCTGTGGTCACCGATGCATTCCAAAAGGATATCTTCCATAATATTCTGTTTAACTATCTGGTGCTCAAGGGTTATCTGGAGCGGGAGCAGGATCGTCGGGTTCCCACTCCTTCCAAGGAAAAGAAGCGTGCTCTGAAGCCCAAGTTTATTAAGGAGATCATCGAAGAGCTGACGGAGGATTACGATCTTCCGGAGGTGGAGATCCGCAAGGTTCTCATCGAGGAACTGACCAAGGAGCAGCTGATGCAGGAAGAGGCCGCAGAACGCCGCCGTCTGGTGGAGGAGCAGGCCCGGCTCAAGAAGGAAGAGCAGCAGCGAATCCGTCAGGAGCAGGCTGCGGAAAAAGAGCGCATCCGCCAGGAAAAGGCGGCAGAAAAAGAGCGTATCCGTCAGGAAAAAGCTGCCGAAGAAGAGCGCCTGCGCCAGCAGGAAGTCGCCCGGGAAATTGCGGATATGCAGCGCAGCAAGAAGCTGAAAAAGGAACTGCGTTATTTCCAGGAAAATTTGGAAAAGCAGCTTAAAGCCCGGGAAAATGCTGCGGCAAAGAAGGCAGCAGCCCTTAAGGAATTTGAAGATGCTGCCCAGCTTTTGGAAGAGGCGGAGCAGCGGAAAACGGAAGCCGCAGAGCGGGAGAAAAAACGCATCCAGGAAGAGCGGGAGCGTATCCGCCGGGAAAAGGAGCTTGCTGCAGAGCGGGCCCGCCAGGCAGAACAGGAAAAAATCCGCCGCCAGGAGCAGGAAAAACTGGAAAGGGAAGAGCAGCTTCGCCGGGAGCAGGATGCCCGGGATACCGAGGCTACCGCCCCCTATCGTCAGCAGCTTGAGCAGTTTATGAATGCATTGCCTGAGCGAATGACGATGCGGCAGGAAGAAGCCCGCCGACTTCGCATACAAAAAGAGTATATTGAGGCAGAACGCCAGCGCCGTCAACAGGCCCGGGGTCTGTTCCGCCGTTAATGTAAGAGTAAACAACCGTACACATTGATCGTCTGCAGAGGGGATTGTCTATGCGCAAGATTTCCATTAAGTTGATAGCGATTACCCTCACATTGGTATTATCTTTGTCTGTGATGGTGATGTCTACATATGCCTGGTTTGTTTTGTCGAAAAATCCTGTTGTTACAGGAACCCAGGTAGTCATCGGCGGTGGAAATACCATTCTGATTGCGCCGAATATTACCCAGGTAGTAGATGGAAAAACCTACCATTATCCCGGAAAATTCTCTGATTCTATGCATTTTGACCGGCAGGACAGCTATAGCTTTCTGCAAAATGCAGGTGGTTTGACCCCGGTTTCTACAGCCGACGGCGTCAACTGGTTTTTGCCATCCTACTATGATTTTTCCGATGCGGAAGTGCGGCAGGGTGCAGCCTATAGCGGTCAAATGAAGGATGTTTCGGAATTTTATTTGGATAGCGAACTTGCCTATGCAAACCTGACTGCCGACCAGAAGGATAAAATTGCAGAAGGCAGCTATATCTGCCTGGATTTCTGGGTAGTTTCCCACGGCGGTGATTATACCCTTCGTGTATCCACCGGTGAGGAAGGCGGCGGAAGTTTTCTGCTGGATATGATGAAGCCGGTTGCCAGTGCTGATCATTATTCCGGTTATACCCTGGTGGAACCGGAGCATCAGGCATCTGCCGCAGTTCGGGTAGGCTTCCTTGCAAACCCGGTCAATACCGGCGATGAGCCGCTGCTTCTGTACGAAGACAGCCCCTTCTTTGATTCTCGCTATACCAGCCTCCGGGGATTTTATCAGGACCCGGATACCGGTTCGTTCAATTTGTCCGATAACCGTTTTACCATCTATGAGCCCAACTGCGATTTTCACCCTACCGGTATGGCCCAGGATGGCAGCTATGCCGTAACTCAGCCATTGGGCCTGACAGGCGGCCAGATCACACCGGTATCTGTTGCCGGACAGGTGACAGCGCAGAAAACAAGCTCTTGGACAGCAGCGGAAATCGGTACAGATACGGCCATAGCCCAGCGGTTCCAAACTGCTATGGCAGGCAAGGAACTGGCCCAAATGACCACCCAGGAGATCTGCGATTTGTTTTACGGCTCTTATATGCAGGGTCAGTATTCGCCCTATGTGAACAAGGGAAGCTTTATTAAAAATTCCACAGATTTGTATAAATTCGGTGATAGCATCACCGCAGAACAACTGAACACCCTGGATACCGCCGGGGCAACCAGTGATGTGTATATTATCGAGCTGGAAAGATTCGTACCCCAGCGCATCCGGATGTTTATCTGGCTGGAAGGGCAGGATGTGGACTGCGTCAATGCAGTGGCAGCGTCCAGCTTTGCGCTGAGTATCGAGCTTGCCGGCGGCAGTGAATAGAAATGGAAGAAATGGAAAAATCAGAAGAAGATATCAGACAGTCGCCGGTGCAGCGCTTGATCAGCGCATTTGTAACTGTGCTGCTGGTGCTGTCTGTTCTGCTTTGCCTGTATGTAGCGATCCAGGTTGTGAGTACCGGCTATGTGAATCTTGGCGGCTATATGATGTTCCGGGTGGTAACGGGAAGTATGGAACCCACAATTCCCACAGGAGCACTGCTGATTTCCCGTCAGGTGGATATTGCATCGATCAAGATGGGAGACATAGTTTGTTTCCAAACCCAGGAAGCGGAAATATGGGGAAGCATCATCACCCACCGGGTGGTGGAAGTATTGCAGGCTGCGGATGGCAGCGTTCTTCTCAGAACGCAGGGCGATGCAAACCTGGTAGCCGACGGGTATTTCGTGGATCAAGGCAACCTGATCGGCAAAGTAATTTGGCACACGGGAGATGGCAGTATGCTGGCATTGGTTTTTTCGGTATTTACGAATAAAGTCGGCTTTTTAGGCTGCGTAGTATTCCCGTGCCTGCTGTTGGCAGGAATGATTTTGAAAGAATGCGTGGGCAATATAAACCACGAGTTGAAAAACGCAGTGGATGAATTGGAAAACTGCGAAGAAGATTGGGAAAATGATCCTCTGTGCGGAATGTCGCAGGAGGAGTATGAGCAAATGTGTGAGAAAATTCGCACGGAATTGATCGAGGAGCTGAAACATAGTGCAGAAGAACCCAAAACAGAATAAAACAGCTGCCAAAACCGGAAGCTCCGCCGTGCTGAAAAAGGCGCAGCGCACCATCTATTGGCAAGCCGGATTGGCATTGCTGACAGTGGTTTTGACTGTGATAATCGTCTTTGCTATGACCGCCGCCTGGTATACCAATGTGGTGCAAACAAGCGGTCTGGTGATCGAAGCGGAAAGCTGGGGCTTTGACGGAGAAATCAAGGTCAATAGCTCTGCCATTACGGCAGCTCCCGGCGATGAGGGCGAAATCCACCTGGAAGTGGATAATTCCGGCGGCAGCACATCGGCAGTCAGTGTCGGCGTTTCCAAAGCAAGAATGGAACAGCAGATGCAGCAGCGCCTGTATTTTTATGTGGATACCCAGTTGACCCGTAACGGCGAAACGATGGACCGGGTCTATATCAATACTCAGGATAGCTATACTTATACTCTCTTCGGCGGTCAAAAGCTGACTCTGACAGAGCAGCTGCACAGTGATGCAGAGCTGAAATGGCAGTGGGTTTACGATGTGCTGGGCTACTATGTCCTGGGCAACTGGTCTGAAGAGCGGGATGCTATGGCAGTGGTAGAGTACCTCAGACCCATCGAGTACAATTATGATGAGGCAACCACCACCTTTACGCAGCAGGGCAGTTCTTTGACAATGGAACTCAAAACGGTGGATGGATATACCACCGTAGAGGAGTTTTTGATAAATATTTCTAAAAATGACGGCTATGAGGGTGAAATTGATCCGGATACCAAATTGGGTGCCGGTTACTATCCTGTGGCCGTGGATGAAGATGGCTACGGTGTGTATGCCTATCTTTGCACCTACTCGGATATCGAGATGGCAACCCAGTATGATACCGCTTTGGCGCTGGCTGCTCTGGATGCAGAAAAAAACGGCACAGACGGGCAGCGTTATGAGGCCCAGCTTTTGATCTCTGCTCAGAAAAATGACGAGAATATCATCGGCGTCAGCACACTTTCCGCATTGGAAAGTGCCATTGAAACATACCCTGGCGCTGTGATCCAGCTTACAGAGGATTTGACAGTTTCCCAGGGCAATATGCTTAAGATTCCCACCGGAACCCAGATTACCCTGGACCTGAACGGACATACCATTTCGGGAGAATCTTCAGAGGCCATTATCTCTGCAGAACCCGGAAGCTCTCTGACTATGCTCAATGGTTCCATTGTCGGTCAGGGCGGCAAGTACGGCATTGCAGCCGTCGGTGCGGAAGTGGTCTGCCACCAGATCAATCTGAGTAACTTTACCTACGGCATTTATGTTTCCGACCACGAAGACGGCAATGTCCTTGATTCCAAGATTCGTTTGGTGGATTGTAATATGCGTGCCGGTACCAGCACAGTATTTTTGAATGGCAACGGTCTGGTATCTGAGCAGAAGACTCAGCTGATCGTGGAAAAATCCACCCTTTACGGCGATTATTATGTGATTTGCGCCAACGGCACAACCACCGGTAACGGCAGATGGGGCACAGATATCCAGGTTCTCCATTCCACGCTGACCAGCAACCCCGATAAGGTGTGTGCGGCGATCTATCATCCCCAGAAGGATAGCACGCTCACTGTTTATAATAGTACAGTTTCCGGCTATACCGGCATGGCCATTAAGGGCGGCACGGTGAACATTCTGGGCTCTACCGTAACAGGCAGCGGCGCAAAGCAAGCCCCCAATCCCAGTATGAGCGGCTTCTCCGATACCGGCGATGCAGTTTATATCGAGTCCAACTATGGCTATGATATCTTGCTGACCATAAACGGCATAGAGCTTGCCGGGGCAGAAGGCACAGAATATCGGGATACTGTTCTCAATAGCCTGCACGGCTATTCTCTGCAGGTGGATGATCCCACCGTAGAAAATGTGGAAATTAAGATCTACAGCGGCAAATTTAACAACGAACAGCGGCAGGAATACCTGGCATCCGGCTCTATCCAGAGCATGAGCAACGGTCAGTATATTGTAACTGCGCCGCAAGATACCCAGTAAGGAGATAAGGCCCATGGGCAGACGGAAACTGAATATGTTCCCCTGGTCAGCGGGCCTTGCCGCAGTAATGTCCGTACTGTGCCTGATGGGTGCGGTTGGTGTCAGCTATGCCCGCTACCAGGTCAATAGAAGTGAGAGTGTTTTCTTTACCCCCCAGCAATCAGCCCAGGTCCATCTTGGACAAATGGCAGCCGGGGAGGATGGTCAAATGCTGTTTGATTCCCGGGCAGTTGGAAGTTGGGAAACGGCGGAAAACCGATCTGAATTAGCCTTTGCCGTTGCAAATGGCACATCTTCTGAAGAATACGCCCAGCAGGACCAGCTTGTTCAGCTTCGTCTGATTGGCAGCCTGGGCGTATGGGATGGGCAGCAGACCGTCCAAGTAACGCTGCGCACTCCTTTGCAGGAAGTAACAGACGAAAACCAGCCTCAATATGAGGAAATTCCGGGAATCGCAACCAGAATCCCGGAGGAATCGCCGTTGTATCAGATATTTGGCGATGGTTGGATGTTTTCCTTCCTGGACGAAAATATAGAGGAAAAGACCTGGTTTTTAGAGGGAGATACTTTCTCAGTAGTCCAATTTAGTATCGTAATCGAAGGAATAGAGCTGACGGATCCCAGTCTGTTCCAGCTTACCGCAACCGGCTCTTATGTGCCGGATGAAGGCCAATAAACGCAGAAAGGAGCGCCGGTATGGCAAGAAAAAAGAAAATTGCATATTGGCTGCTTCCTGTAACTGCGCTGTGCCTGACGGGTGCAATCCTGTCAGTAGGGGAGAGCCAGGCAAGGTATGACAATCGTGCCCTTTGGCATACGGTGGCAGAACCTTCCCGACCTTCCATCACCAGTAACTACTTGCAGCCGGCAAGTAAACCGCCGCAAACGGTCCTGCTGGGGCAGATGGCGGCAGAATCCAGAGATATATCCTTTGTAATGAACAGTACGTCCGATGTTTCCGGCGCACTGACCTGGAATGTGGATAAACCGGAATATCTGGATGTGCAGGTAAAAAACGGAGAAACGGCACTGATTTCCGGAGATACGGTCAGTTTGGATGGGGGCGTTCCGGTAACTGTGACGATGACCCTTACCCCCACGCAAAAGGCCGAGCAGATCGGCGATTCCTTGGATGTGAACATCCAGGTAGCGTGGTCGGATGCATTGGCAGGATCTTTCCGGGCAGAGCTTACGGCCAAGGCGGAGGATGAACCGGAAGAATCCCAGCCGCCTGCCACAGAGCCGGATGCTCCGGAAGATGAAACGCCCGGTGAGGAGCCGGAAAACACCGAATCTCAGCCCACGGTCACATTGGAAGGTTTGGAAACCTACCATCCGGAGCTGATGTTCCCCGTGCAAATATCCTCCCAAACCGCTGGGCAGATTCCTTTGAAACTGCTTTCCGGTGAAAATATTCAGAATTTCCCCCAGGGAACCCGATTTAGCTTAGATGACGGTGCAACCTGGTATATGCTCTACCACGAAGGCGAGATCCCCCTGGATGTTCCGGCGGATGAGCCTGTAACGGTAATGCTGGATCTGTCTGCAACAACATTGGTGACAGAGCCCAGCCTGACCCTCACTGCTGACGGTGCTTCCGTTACGCTGACGGCGAACACAGAGCCGGTGTTCTGGATGAGCAGCCAGGTTCTGACAAAAAATACGGAAATTATCATCACAGTTGCGGATCTTTGGGCAGATTGCGAGCTTGTGTGCTCGGTGGATATGCTGGTCAGTACAGAAAACGGAAAAGCTTATGAACCTGCAGAAATATCCCGGGATGGTCTGCTGGCAGAGGTTTCCCAAAAGGAAAACAAGCAGCAGCTGTCCATCCGGGTCGGCAATCAATTGCCCCAGCCCGGAACCTATCGTGTAAACCTGAGTTGGCACTATAAGGGAATCTGCATCTGGCAGAGCCGAACCAACTTCTTTATAAACTACACAGGAAACATCATAACAAATCAAACAGGAGGTGACCGGCAGTGACCGAACAAACCAGAAAAAGCATACGGGCACTGAAAGCATCCCTTCCCGGCTTGCGGGAACGGGTGATAGCGGTAGCACTGCTTTTGGTGATGTCCATTGCAATGATGACATCTGCAACGTTTGCATGGCTAACCATTTCTCGCCGGCCGGAGGTTACGGGTGTAAGCACAACCGTAGCAGCCAACGGCAGTTTGGAAATTGCATTGGCAACAGGCGATGGAAAAACGCCCCCGGGAGAGTCCGCAATCGGAGATTCCGTTGCGGCAGAGGGGCAGACGGTGGTTGGTGCCAATACCACTTGGGGTAACCTGATCAATCTGTCCAGCGAAGATTACGGCTTGGACAATCTGACCTTGCGGCCTGCCCAGTTGAATACCGCATCGTTGCTCGAAAGCCCCCTGTACGGTGCAATTTACGGCGGTGACGGTCGTGTCACCCAGCTTTCCAGTAACTTTGGTTACGCAATCTGGAATCCGCCGGCGGGTGATAAACCCGGCTATTTCGGCGTATCTGAGTTGGTTGGTGTGCGTGCCATTTCCTCCACCAAGATCGAGGCGGTTGGCGCAGAGGCACTGTATGTCAATATGGTAACCAAGGCCAAAAACCAAAACCTAGCTGCGGCCAATGCCTATGTCTCCCTGGGTTCAAACAACAAGTATATGCCTTCCTTGGCAACTATGATGGGTCTTTATATGACCGCCAGAATGAACCCCGAGGATGCAAACCTCAGCAACCCCACCTGCCAGATCGAGGATATTCAGAACCTGCGGGATATGTATGCCGCATTTTTGGATGCCTTCGATGCAGAAGCCCAGGCAATGGCGGATGTTTTGAATCTGCAGCTTTTCCTGATGGAGGGCGAAGGCTATACGCCCTATACCGTGGAGAAGGTTTATGCATCCACAACTGCCGGTCTGAAGGCGAAGGGCTTGCAAATCACGGATCTGGATCAATTCGTCAAAGACCACAATACCATTGTTTCGGATTTGGAAAATCTCAAGGAGATCTGTTCCTCCGGAACATCCTTGAAGTGGAAGGACAGCGGTCTGAACAACATCGTTAACAATCTGGTCAATGTTGGTGCCTGTACCATCGGCGCCAATAATACCCCCATCAGCAGCATTGGCGCATCCAATGCTACCAGCTATCTGAGCGGCACTCAGGAAGCCAGAATCACCAATGGT
Organism: Faecousia sp.; assembly: GCA_045646805.1. Classification (GTDB taxonomy): domain Bacteria; phylum Bacillota; class Clostridia; order Oscillospirales; family Oscillospiraceae; genus Faecousia. The sequence continues at coordinate 8,228 of JAZRLK010000139.1, read as the reverse complement.
ATTCTCTACCGCTTTGAACAGCGCACCGGTGGTTATATCCAGGTGAAGGAATTGTCCATCAGCGCAACGGTAAAGCGTATGGGAATCACCATTCCCGCCACGGTAGAGGCCAACATCCAGACCACAGCGCCAAGAGATTATAACTACTTTACCAACGATTTGAACTATGCCCAGAGCCTCAATGACGGCAACTATAAGGGCGGCGTTGCGGTGGCAGAGGATACCTACGGTTTGGCAGTGGATCTGTGGATCCGCACCAACTCAGCCGCCACCTACCTGACTTTGGAAGGCAATGTCCTCTCCCAGTCCCATGAAGAGCGGGCAACGGGCAAGGATTCTGCCGGCAATATCGTGGAGCTGTACACCGTAAACATATCTATGGAAGACGATGAGGGTAATACCCAGTCTTACAGCATGGACCTGTACAAGAAGGTTGCTACGGAAAATAATACCGAGGTAACCACCTGGTTCGATGCGGAGAACCATTCCGAGGTAACCGAGGAAATGATGGGCGGAGCAAAACCGCTGCCCAAGATGATCACCATCGTAGATGTAACCGGCTATGAAGGTGAGAACCGTGTGTGGACAGAAAATCAGCTCCTGTCTGTGGATTCCACCACACAAGGCGGCGGCAGCTGCTATGTGTACTATGCCGATACACCGGAAGATCAGGCCCGAAGCCTGAGATTGCTGGAAGCATTCAATGTAGCCTTTGTTGACAGCGAAGGTAAGCTGTTGGCAACAGCGGTGATGGATACAGAGCATCATTATGCGGCAAACGGACGGGTGACTGTGCCCCTGGTGCTGTCCTCCAGTGATAGTATCAATCTGGGCGAGGATCACACCGGCGCCGTTACCTACGCAATTACGGCCCTGGAAAAGAATGTTCCCACCCGAATCACAGCCATTGTCTATCTCGACGGTACAAAGCTTTCCAACCAGGAAGTTCTGTCCGCATCCGATATCCAGGGTCAGCTGAACATCCAGTTCGGCAGCAGCCAAAAGCTGGAGCCTATTCCCAATGAGAAGCTGGAAGGCGCAGAACGCCGGGTTTCCGCCAGCGTAAGCAATGCAAGCTTCGATTATGATACGGCTACCGATCCTATGACAACCACCGTTACCGTAACCATTGACGGTGAAAAGGCAAAGAGCGTTTCCGCATTCTTTATGCGCGCGGTCAGCTCCACCCAAGGCTCCCGGGAAGAGACTATGGTCTTCCAGCCGGATGCCGATGGAAACTGGGTCGCCACATATACCTTTACTACGCCCGGTAAGTACGTTTTGCGTACTGTCCGCCTGGATGGCGTGGACTACGACCTGGCAACTCCCCAGGAAGTTAATATTTCCGGTTTTGCCCTGGCATCTGTGACCTGTATCCAGGCAGAGGGTAACCATGTGACCGTACTGACGGCGGCCAATTCCAGCTCGGTGGATCTTTCCCTGAAATTTGCCACCGACGATGAATCCAAGCTTCCTTCAACGGTTCAGGGCCGTTATCTTCACGATGAGGATGGCTCGGCCATCAATGTAGATTTCACCTACGACAGTACCACAGGCTACTGGACAGGTAAAGCAACCTTCCTGACCTCCGGCGATTATACAATGCAGTACCTGGTGGTCAATGGAGAATATATGGAATTGGATGAGGAAATGTGGCAGACAGCTGCAGTCACCTTGGGTATGCGTGTCTCGGTCTATACCACCAGCCCCCATTCCTTCAAGTATATTCCCTCGGAAATGACCGATAATCAGAAGCTGTTGGGTATGCAGGTCAAGATCTTCGATAATGCCGGCAAGGAAATGCGGGGTCTTGAGGGTGTAAAGCTGACCTATGTTATGAAGGGCTCCGGTATCAAGAAAATGGATGCCGACCTGACTTGGGACGGCAGCTATTATGAGGGCGAACTGACCACTACCGGCCCTGGTATCTGGCTGTTCGGTAATGTGGAGGTTGGGCAGAATGTTCTGACCAATGCCGACACATCTCCCGCCTTCACAATCTTGTCTCCCGAGCCGCCTGCCTACTATGACCATAGCACAGAAGCCAACCAATATAAGCCCAATAACGATGCTGTGATGAATGTGCAGATCACCAACTCTGCGGCGGCATCCGTGCAGGCGAAGATCGTCAAGGGCAGCAGCGAATACTGGGTAACCGGCAGCATTGGCGGCGAATTGACCACCACCAACGGCAAGACCGCAAACCACTGGTATTTCCCCGTTCCCACCGATGCCAACGGCTACCAGGATGGCAACTGGACTCTGACTGAGCTGAAGCTGTGGGATGTATTCGCAGCAGACGGCACGGCTTATACTGAGGAAGAACCCTTAATCATAGATCTTTCCAATACAGCCAATACAACCAAGGTTGTATCTCGTGTCTTTATCACCTTTGCAAAGGGACAGAGCGCAGATTTCGGCAAGGATGCGTCCGGCAAGGTTACGGGTACATTCATGCAAAGTCATACGATTTCCGGACTGAATGTGGACATTGCGGACTTTGAGGGTAAGCCCATTGCCAATGTATCTGATGTTAAATTGTCCTTTGTATACGGCAATAATTCTCAGTCTTACGGTGGCTATGCCAGCGCTACATTGAATAATACCGTTGCAGACTTTACCGTTGAGCTGAAGGATGACGGCACCGGAACCCATTTTGTTCAGAAGGAAAACAAAACGATCCAATATGCGGGTAGTTATACAACCTCCTTCAGTTTCAAAATTGGTGATAGAACCTATCCGTACAGCGGCAATACTTTGCCTGCCAATACACCTGCGTTCACGGTAAGCTCTGTAGTACCTTCTGCAACCATTACGGCGATTACGCCCAGCGGAAGCAATGCAACCCGAATAACCTATACAACAAAGAGTCTTTCCTTGGGAAGAGGAACGGAGCCTACTTTCACAGCAGGAACTTCGTTGGAAAGTAAGTTTGATAAGACTACGAATACGGCAACCTTATATGCAGTTGCTACCGCAGATAACTCTACCCAGAAGCACGGCTCGTTCACACTGCCTTCTTTGACACTGACAATAGCAGGAATTGATAGTTCCTGTACCGCAACAGTGAATTTGCCGGCGGGATCCGCAAATGCGATTGCGTTCTCGCGCACAGGTAACGGCACAGTGAAACAGAGCCTGGGCAAAGTGGGCCAAATCAATAGCTGGAAAACTTACTATGGCGCCTTGACCCATACCCTGGATGCGTTCTATGGCCATGGCGATCAGACCATCACAACTATGACTGTGGTTAAGGATGGTATGACATTTACAGTAACATTGCCCGTGCCGATTACGATCCATAACCCCTCTTCTGTAAATCAGTAATGGTAAAAACCCTGTAAAGCCAATCTCGGTCCCCTTTGTTTTGAGGGGACCGGGACGGCAGAAGCTGTGAATGGGGGAGTTTGTTTTTAAGGAGGTCAATATGACCCGCGATACCTCATTTAAATATATATCCCGGCTGATGGCCTGCCTGATGGTCGTGATGCTGCTTGTTTCTGTTGTTCCTGCGGTTAACGCAGAAGGGGAGAGCGGCGAATGCGGCGAAAATCTGACTTGGTCATTCAGTACCGGAACCTTGACCATCTCTGGCAGCGGTGCGATGTCCGATTTCCTGGAAAGCACTATGGCACCCTGGTATTCTTTGCGGGATCAAATCCTGCGGTTGGAATTGCCCCAGGGCTTGACTGAGATCGGAGATTTGGCTTTTTACGGCTGCGATAAACTGATGATCGTATATATTCCCGATTCCGTTACCCGCATCGGAAAGTACGCCTTTGCCGAATGCGAGGGTATGACGATGCTCACCTTGGGAAAGGCTGTGACGAGGGTAGAGGAGTGTGCATTTTCTGATTGCGTCAGTCTGACATCCCTGCGTTTGCCGGAAAGCTTGCAGATCATCGGTATGAAAGCCTTCTATCGTTGTGAATCCATTCCAGCGATTATCATACCTGCAGGGGTAAAGAGTATCGGAATGTCCGCATTTGCTTATTGTAAGAGTTTGGTAACGGCGGATATCCGGGCGGATATGCAAATCGTTCCGGAATGGCTGTTTTACGGTTGCGGCAGATTGGTTTCTGTCATTCTTCCGGATAACACCCAATCCATCAGCGAATTTGCGTTCCGTGGATGTGATCAGCTGACTACCGTTTACTATAACGGCAGCAGCAAAACGCCGGAGCAGATCCAGCAAATCATTGACCAGGATGTCCCCGGCTTCGGGAGCACCGGTCTGGTCACCGATAGTACAGCCCCCGGCTCTGCCATTTCCGGTGCGACCCATGAAAATGCCGATGGTACCATCACTCAGGAAAATACCACCGTTATCCATAAGGAAAATACCACGGTGTCTACCACGGTGCAAACCACCCACGGTGAGGACGGCGCAGGAATTTCCACATCCGTGCAGATTCAGGTGACGGTGGAAAACGACCAGGGCTGGACCGATGCGGAAGAAGCCATCAACAATGCTCTGAAAGATTTTACTGAGAATGCAGTGCAGGTGGGCACCCAAACAGGAAAAACGGAAATCACTGTCTATGTGAAAGACGGGGAAATACCGCCGGATTTTGTAGAGATTATCCACGGTAGAGATGTGATCATGACTGTTGTGAACCAGGACGGTTCTTCCTGGCGGGTAGACGGCAGCACAATGTCCGCACCCAATGGGGAAAGGCAGTATGATCTTCGTTATAGCGTAACCGCAGGCTCTGCGGAACTTTGCGAAGAATTGGGAGTCGGAAGCTGTTATGTGCTCCGATTTTTGTCCCCGGCGCAGATCAATGCAGAAGTCCTGATCCGCCTGGATCACACCCTTGCCCTGCAAAATGCCACATTGCTGCAAAAAGATAAGGAACTGAAAAGAGTTCAAAGTGCGGTTATCGACCGCAAGGGCTACGCCCACTTCTATCTGGCTTCTGTCACAGAAAAAACCGATTATTATATTGCCATCAATATGCCCCGGGCAGAGCAGGAGGCCATCATTCCCGATGAACTGCTGCACTCTTACGGCAGCCCGGAGCGCAGTGCTCCGATCCAATATGAAATCACCGGACGGAAATCCTCTTGGGGAATGACCTTTGGCCAGGTGACCTGGATAATGGTGGCGGTGCTGGCAGCGTGTGTAATTGTGATCGGCTTCGTGATGTACGGGCTGAATAAGCGCAAACTCAAACAAGGTTATATACCGGATTTGGATGAATAACGTTTGAGAATGCTGACAAAATGAAAAAATAGCGGTTTTATTTTGCCGGACCCTTCCGAATATGGTAAAAATTTCATTGTAATGATTAAAAATTTATTTCGGTTTATCTTGCAAAATAAAAGAAGCTATGATATACTACCTTGTAGTATGCAATACAAGGGGGTAGTATCCCCATTTTTGGGCTGCCCTGCGGAAGCCCGAAAATCTGCAAATCCGCAGGAAATATATGATAAGCGTGTGTAAGCACACAAAGAATTGGGAGGATATGAGATGAAAATTAAAACTTCACTTCTCACGCGGTGCATCGCATTCGCCCTTGCCATGGTTATGGCAGCATCTTTTGTAGATGCGGGTGCTTTGCTCCAGGCCTTCGCCGATAGTGACGAAAAGGCCAGCATTACTGCCGGTGCGCTGGTAGCTGGTAACTACGAGCTGACCGATGCAGAAGATGCTCTGTTGAGTTCCGGATTGCTGACTGGTGATAGCTATAGCTATTCCATTCCCAGCAATGGCGAGGCATTGATCGATGTCAATGTCGATGATGCCAAGATCAAGGCTAAGGAATATAAAGGCTGGGTTCCCACTACTGCATACATTGTAGTTGGCGGCGAGGCTGTGCAGGCCATTGCTTTGACCAATGGCGAGGGTTCTTATGATCCTTCCGTGGGCAATGCTTTCTCTGTCAAGGTAGACTATACTCTGTCTATCGAAGTGCCCGAAGCTACCCAGACCAAGCTGCTCAATGCTTCCGCATGGCTCCGCAACGGCGTTGATAACCTCAAGGCTGGCTACGAAGCTGATGCAGATCTGGGCGTTATCGTTCTGGCAATGGACACTCTGGTTCAAATCGCCAACGGTATCGTTATGGATTTGGGCGCCTTCACTATGACTGCAAAATTTGACAAAGATGCCATTGCCGCAGTTAAGGCTATGAAGGCCCAGATGGATGCCAATGGCGGTAAGCTGAATATTCAGATTATGCACGAGGAATATAACGCCAGTGCGTCTAAGGTTCAGTACCTGCTGGAAAATGGCGCAGCTTACAAGACCGAGCTGGTCAATACTTACAACTATGTAAATGCTCTTAAGAACGATCCTCTGACCAACAACGCTCTGTTGGATTCTTATCTGCAGGGAGCAGATTCCGCAGGTTATACCAAGTGGATGGCTCTGAAGAACATCCTGGGCAACCTGGTTGCCAAGATGGCTCCTGCTGCTACTGCAGACTGGGCTGTGCTGGAGCAGGATGTTGTCAAGAGCGGTCTGAACGCTGTTGAGTATATTGCTTTGGATAGCCTGGTTGCTGCTCTGACTGCAATCACCGAAGCACCTGCTGTCAAGAATCCTCTGAAGGCTGCCGAGGTTTCCGTTCAGAAGAATCTGAGTATGTTCAATGTCACTGTAGATGTGATTTTGAATGTTGTGGAAGATAAGGCTGACTCTGCTGAACTGGTGACCGCCGGTCAGAAGAGCATTGTGCTGACTTTGGCGGAGGATGCAACCAAAGCAGAGATCCTGGCCGCTGTGGAAGCTTGCGGTATCGTTGCTGATGCCAAGGCTGCCTGGGGCAGTGCCTATATTGCAGAGCAGTATGCCGAAAGTGCTACCGAACTTCCCGGCAAGCTGACTGAAGACATTTCCTATGTAATTACATATTCCCCCATTGAATATACCGTTTCTTACGATTATTCTACTACCGCACCCACAACTGTTCCCTACGGTTATCAGTTGACTCTGCCCAAGCACGCCGATGCTGCGCAGGCATACGACTATTCTGTTAACGGTGTTCGTTATGCTCAGGGTGAGATCTATACCATCGTTGGTGATACCGAAATCAGCCGTACCTCCGGTAAGGCCTATATGACCACCGATCTGTATACCGTCATCGCAAACAACTACGCCGGCGATATTGCCAAGGCAATTCTGACTTCCGGTGCACTGAAGAACAATGTTGTGATCGCATACCGTGAGCCCGATCCTGCTGATGCAGAGAGCCTGCTGGAGCTGGTATCCGATGTGCTCACTGCCAAGGATTACACTGCTGAGTATGAGAACCTCAAGTGGAAGCCCTACACCTACGGCGTAGAGGGTACCGAGAATGCATTTGTCGGTTCTTCCGCTGACTGGGCAGATAAGTCCGTCAAGGTGCAGTATAAGCTGGAGCTGACCAATTACTCTGAGGCTGAAGTTGCTGAAATCCTGGCTCTGGCTGCACAGCTGAAGGCAGAAGCCACAGTGCAGAAGGAAACCCTGGATAAGCTGGGCGCATATTACGACACCATGGCTCAGCTGGATAAAACCAAGCTGGGTGCTCTGAACGGTGTTATTGATGTGACCGACTTCACTCCCGGCGACGGCACCGATTCCGATGCCGGCAACCTGGAAATGCGTGCATACTTCAAGGGCCTGGTTGGCGGTATTATCTCCAACAACCTGGACTCCAACAACCAGCTGAAGATCTACAATATGCTGGGCAAGTACAATGCAGAAGGCCTGAGATACTATTATAATAACAGCGAACTGGTCATCAATGAGATCGATTCTCTGTCCGCTTATCTGTCCGGTATGCTGGCTGACGAAGAAAAAGTTGCCGCACTGGAAATTATGGTCGGCGCTGCAGGCTACCCCGAGTATGCCGAGAAGATTGCTGATCTGGAAGGCATTATGTCCGAGGTTAAGGCTGCTCTGACTGCACCTAACGCTGCAATTGATCTGACAAGCAAGAACCTGGGCAAGCTGGTGGATGCGCTGTCCGTTGAAGGCGAAGCTACTTCCGAAGCTGCAAATCATCCCTATCTGATGTCTAAGATTTTGACTGCGATGGATGAAAGTCAGGTTATGGTTCAGGTCATCATCGAGGCAGGCAGCAGCTCTGCAACTGTAACCACCGCAACTATGGATCGCGGCACAGTTCTGACTCAGGATATGATCAATGAACTGAAGGCCGCAATTGAAGCCAAGGCAGCTGAGCTGCTGGACGGCAATGGTTTTGCCTATGATCTGACCGTCAGCAAGTCGGAGG
>JAZRLK010000138.1:0-2474 GCA_045646805.1 Faecousia sp. | reverse complement strand
CACCATATCCAAGGTCAGGTAATTATCCGAAAATGAGACTTCTGCCTGATTCAAAGAAAATACAGCTTCTTTATGCGCCTGATAAAGTGCTGCCGGCTCTGTACTGGGAATCAGCAGCAAGGTCTCCCCTGCCTCCACCTTCACTGTCAGCGGCACCTGGGTTACAGACATATTGTCCAAATTCAGCTTCATAAAGGACTGGATTTCTTCCCCCAGCCGGAATGTTTGCGAATAGGCCTTCTCCCCATCTGCATTTTGCACCATCAGCAGGTTCATACCATTCCATATACGGTAGCTGCAATACAGTCTGTGATGACTGCTGCTGACCTTCACCGGTTGGGCAGCCACGATTTCATCAAAACTGCAGTTAGATCTGAGATAATCGTAGTTATGGGGTTCCCCTTCCAGATGACTGGGAGTGTCTCCTAAAATGAGAAGCTTTCCACCGGCGGCCACATACTGGCGCAACATTTTTTCTGTGGAAACATCCATTGTCAAAACATGAGGCAGAACCAAGTAATCATACTTACATTTTCCACAGCCGATCTGATTGCCCTCCACAAAGCCGTGTTTTTTCAGCAACGTTTCATCGAGGAAATGATACGCCACACAGTTGGCGGAGAACATCCGACAATCCTGACGGAAAATTTCTTCTTGCTGACCGATACCAAACTCGTTACCCGGTCCCAAATCCCGCTTGTAGTCGAAATATCCGCTTCTAATTGGGTGCAGCAGTGCCACATTGACCGGCTCTTTGCTGCAAGCGAGTAATTTGCTCAGGCGGGATACATATAGATTGAATTCTGCAAAGGATTCCTTGACCCAAGGGTTCTTGGGAGAGTAGTGGGCCGGATGATCCCGTTTGCAATGACCGTTTTCCACATAGGGGATCAGATGATGGCACAGAAGATTGACACCATTTACGTATTGGAAACCTAAAATACGCCTAAGATCCCGGGGCGTTACCTCGTGACCGCAGCAGCCAAAGGCCTCTGTGATCACCTGCTGCTTGCCCAGCTGACAAGCGGCACTGCCAACCTGCCGTGGGGATAGCTCGTGATCTGTATCACGCCCCAGCCAGTCGATGCCCGGAATATGCTCATATTCATAAAAAGGCATCACGCCGGCACAGCACATAATTTGATAACCCATGGAAATCTCTTCCACATAATGACCGGTCAGCTTGACATGATGATTCTCACACCAGTCATAAACCTTTTTGCTGAAATTATTCAGCATCAGCTGCTGCATAGCGCTCCAATAGCGGTAACGGAAGGTGCGGTAGCCATTGGCTTCTACAAACAGAAGACCGATATAGTCAAAAATATCCTGGCCGTAATGCTCCCGGAAATAGTCCGCGACCATAGTTGTATAGGGTGTATGCCACCGCTGATACTGGGGCTCATCGGTGAAAAAGCCGGTAATCTTTTCAGACAATTTCTCCCCGAACCGTGCCTTATAGGCTTCATGAGTCAGCTTCAAGAATTTATCCGTCACAGCAGGATTCAGAACATCTGCTGTGGACGCAGCAGAATGGACCGTCACATTCAGATGGGTCTTTCCCTGCATCGGCAATTTCGTGCGAATCAATGCGCCGTTATCTATGTAATAGCTGACTGTGGCAGTGGGATCAAAGCCCCCCACCCAATGGCTCAGGTATCGATCCCGGTCCTCTGCATTTTCCAACAATTTTCCGCCTGCAAAACCGCTGGGCCAACCGTTTTCGTCATAGACCCAGGCCTGCATATCGCCTGCTTCCTCTGCGCAGGCTTCAATACCCTGCATCCATTCGTCAGACAGGTACTGGGTTTTCAGACCGCTGCGGGCATGCATAAAGAAGCCGCCATTGTGGGTTTCCCGCATCCAACGGATTTGGCGTATCAATTCTTCCTGTTCCAATTTGCCGTTCCAGGACCAAAACGGAATCGGCTTATATTGATTTTCCACAGTTTCCAACTGCTTTATAATTTCATTCACCTTTTGCAGCATAGCATTTGCTTCCTTTTTTCTGATGCTGCTTACAGCAGCATTATTTTGTATAGATCTTTGCCACACGAATTACCAGATTTCTTCCGTAGCAGAAGGGCTCTGTGTGTACACACACGCGGCCTTCTGTCTGCTCAAAGCTCACAGGCTCGTCATTATCCAACCAGGTAATCTCGGTAATTTCCCGATCCAGGGTAAATACATCCGTATAATCGGCACCTTGCACCAAAGCTACATTGACATCTGCGACCATAGGCAGATCACAGCAGAACAGATAGTAGGTGTCATCCTTTTGCAGAATAAAATCGCAGTCCTTGTTTTCTACCGTAATGCCCGACGGACGGGGCTCATAGATGGCCTCGGCAAAGATTTTTGCCCACTGTCCCATCAAATCCAGCATTGCCCGGTCGATCAGACGGATGGTGCCATCCTCTGTGGGACCCACATTCATCAGCAAATTAGAACCGCAACGGCGGCAAACTGCCAAA
>JAZRLK010000137.1:0-14280 GCA_045646805.1 Faecousia sp. | reverse complement strand
GGGGGATGGTGGATTCGAACCACCGAAGGCATAGCCAGCAGATTTACAGTCTGTCCCCTTTGGCCACTCGGGAAATCCCCCATATTTTTTTCTGTTTGACTGCCTGTGTGGAGCCGGTAGACGGACTCGAACCCCCGACCTGCTGATTACAAATCAGCTGCTCTACCAACTGAGCTATACCGGCGGCTCAAACAGAACACGCTTATTATAGCCATCTGTTGTGCGTTTGTCAAGCTTTTTTTCGTGATTTTTCTAAAATTTTATTAAGTAATTTTTTGCTATTCATATATTTACTTTGATGTTAAGATTTTTCTCATATGTCTACCGAAAAATATTGAAAATTACATCATATCTGTTATACTTTTCTTATGAATTGGAAGGAGGTTGTCCATGAAAAAAGCAGTTTTATTATTTATTCTTATGTTGCTTGGATTTGTTTTAACTGCCTGCTGTCTGATTTTTGACCAAAGTGGCGTACAGATATCCACTGTTCCACAGGAAACAGGTTCAGACCTGGTAACCGAGATGCCAACGGAACCTGTTATAGAACCTGCTACAGAAATAATTACAGAGCCTGCGACGCAGCCCCAGGAGACGATTCCGGAGCATTCGCCGTATTATATTCCCGGTTTATCGGTGGAGGATGTTGTTCTTTATTTTAATGAGGTTTGCCTGGATGCGGAATTTGTAACAGAAGGTGATCCTACACGCCTTCAAAAATGGATGGTTCCGATCTGTTATAAAATATACCAATCCCCAACGCAAGAGGATCTTGATTGTTTAAATAACTTTGTATCTTGGTTAAATACAATACCGGGTTTTCCCGGCATTTACGAAACGGATGATCCAACTGTGGCAAATCTTAATATCTATTTCTGCTCTCACCATCAGATGATGGACATCCTTGGCGATAATTTTGCGGCAATGGACGGCGGAGTAACATTCTGGTATAATGGTAATGACGAGATCTATAGAGCGAATATATGCTATCGAACAGATCTGGACCAGTATCTTCGTAACTCTGTGATTTTGGAAGAGATTTATAACGGTCTTGGACCTGTTCAGGATACAGCTCTTCGAGAAGATAGTATCATTTACGCTGGATACACGCAACCGCAGGCTTTAACAGAAATTGATGAATTGATTTTGAAGCTTTTGTATAACCCCGCTATGCAATGCGGTATGAACAGTGAGGCATGCCAGCGTGTAATTCGGTCCTTGTACTATTAAAAGTTGACATTTCTTTGGGGAAGTACTATAATTTCTTTAACTTAATTTAAGGAGGAAACTTTATGAAGAAATTGTTAGCTGTAATTTTAGCTTCTGCTATGGCCCTCTCCCTTTGTGCTTGCGGATTAGATTCTCCCAGTGCGGACTCAATTCGTGGAGAGCAGATAGGCGACGGCACCCCGGAGTTTGAGGCACCGATCGACAGCATTGAGCTTCCGGAAGTAACAGATGCTGCAGAATTCTCTATGGGTGAAACTTCCGGCATTACATACGAAAGCAAGTTTATTGGCATCGGCTTTAACCTTCCTGCAGGCTGGAGCTTTTACACCGACGAACAGATTAAGGAATTGAATAATTTTTCTATCGAGGCTTCCGGCGAAGAACTGCAGGAGTTGGTAGAGAATGCTTCCTTAATTTATGATATGTTCGCTTCTGATGCGGATGGCGCAAATAACATCAATGTCAACCTGGAAAAGGTAAATCCTCTTCAGCTCATTGGTCTTGATTTGAAGCAAAACTTAGAAAATACCATTCCTGTGATCAGAACGTCTTACGAAAATATGGGCGCAACCTTGCGTGATTACAAGGTTGATACCATCACTCTGGATGGCACTGAATTTGTTTGCTTGTACAGCACCGTGGATTTTCCCCATGTCACGATTTACCAATGCGCACTTTCTATTAAATGCAACGGCTATATGGCAAGCGTAACGGTTACTGCTATTGATGAAGCTACCCTGTCTGAAATTTTAAATGCAATCTATGTAGTGGAATAAATCAAAATCCGGTTCTGTTTTGGCAGAACCGGATTTCATATTATTTTGTGCCGAAGATGCGGTCGCCGGCATCACCCAGACCGGGAACGATGTAAGCGTTTTCGTTCAAACCTTCATCCATAGAGGCAATGTAAATATCCACATCGGGATGGAGCTCATGAACTCTCTGAGCACCCTGGGGAGTGGCAATCAGATTGATCACACGGATGTTCTTGCAGCCCTTTTCTTTCAGTACGGAGATACCTGCAGCGGTGCTGCCGCCGGTGGCATTCATAGGCTCCAGCATCAGAATGTAAGAACTGGGAGCCTCTGTGGGTAACTTACAGTAGTAGGGGACAGGCTTGAAGGTTTCTTCGTCACGGTACATACCGATATGACCGACTTTTGCGTTGGGAAGAAGCTGCAGGATTGCATCAACCATACCTAAACCGGCGCGAAGAATGGGAACCAGGCAAACAGGCTGTTTTTTCAGCATAGGAACAGAAGCCTTGCCGATGGGGGTTTCCACTTCAACAAGTTCGGTCTGCATATCTCTGGTGATCTCATAGGTCATCAGCATTGCGATTTCAGAAAGCAGTTCCCGGAACTCTTTCGTGTTCGTGTCCTTATTCCGCATAATGCTCAGCTTGTGCTGAATCAGCGGATGATCGAAAATGTATACTTTACCCATTGATATTCTCCTTCGTTGCCTTTTTGTTTGTTTTCCGACAAAAATTATACCATAGTATGTTTTATCTTTCAAGAGATAAATTATGCATATTTGCTAACCACGTCGGACATAGCCTTAAATTGCTGTTCCATATCAGAAACAAGCTTAAACTGAGTGCGGCAGCGATCCAAATTCTGTTCCGGATAGTGGATGCGGAAGTAGTTGTCACCGTCAAGGTAGTCGGTTAAGAAACGAATGCCGCATTCCAGCGTCATCAGTCTGGCACCCCAGGGGAGATATTCCAATTCAGCATCAGTCAGAGAACCCTGCGCACCTGCCAGGAATCCTCTGGTGTAGGCTTCGTAAAGCTCGATATCGAAATTGACCTTGGAAAGATCCTTTTCGTCCTCTGCGCTGTGGTTTGCGCCAAAACGAATGGAATCACCGAAATCGTTGATGGAAAGTCCGGGCATAGTCGTATCCAAATCAATCACGCAAATGCCTTCTTTGGTGGTGCGGTCAATGAGAATGTTGTTCAGCTTGGTGTCGTTGTGGGTAACGCGCAGAGGCAGCTTGCCATCACGAAGGGCTTGCATAGCTACAGAGCAATCTTCTTTCCGATCCAGAACAAACTGAATTTCAGCGGCAACATCCGCAGCACGACCCATCTTGTCCGCACTCAGTGCAGCAAGAAACTTATTGAAGCGATCTTCGGTGTCGTGAAAACGGGCGATAGGCTCGTGAAGGGTGTGGGCAGGATAACCCTGGAGCATATACTGGAAACGGCCAAAAGCCCGTGCAGAAGCCTCAAATAGCTCCGGGGTGGCCTTCTGATAGCAGTCGGTGTTTTCAATAAAAGGGGTCAAACGCCAAACTTTGCCGTTTGCATCTGTGTAAAAATCCGTGCCCGCTTTGGTTTTAACCAGTGAGAGAGTTTCCCGGAGGGGATCACCGCCGTCTGCAATGATCTTTTCCCGAAGATATGCTGTAATGCCGGCCATATTCTCCATCAGTTCCTCGGGGTGGGGGAAGGCGGCAGAAGAAATTCCTTGGAGAATAAAACGAGTGCAGTCGCCGTCCTGAGGCTGGCAGATTACGCAGAAGGTGTCATTGATATGCCCTTGACCGTACCGTACAGCGCCCATCAGCGTGCTGGGAAAATCGTATGCCGCAAGGACCTCGTTTAAAATCGGCATATCAGCAGAAATATACAGATTATTCATAATATAACCTCCAATTATAATTATACTTAAATTATAATATAGCAAAAATTAATTATCAACAGTTTAATTTTATGATTATCAATCATATTTGTATCAAAATGCCATTGCGGCCTACCCGTTCTTGTGTTATAATAATACCAATCGGAGGAGGCCTCCGAATAAAGAAAGGAGAAAATATTGAAAAAAAACAGTCCGAAGAGGGGCCTAAAAGCAACTCTTCAAAAGTACGCAAAGCGGTACTTCATTGATGCAATGGGAGCGATGGCAAGCGGTTTGTTTGCTTCGCTGCTGATGGGTACGATCATCAAGACCCTGGGTGAGCAGTTAGGGAAACTTCTCGCCGGAACGAATGTTCAATTTATCACAGATGCGCTCGTGGAAATTGGCAGCCTTGGAAATGTGGTTTCCGGCTGCGCAATGGCAATTGCTATTGGATATGCTTTGAAGGCGGATCCTTTGGTTCTTTTCTCTTTGGCGATGGTTGGTTATGCCACAAATGCCAAAGGCGGCGCAGGCGGACCGTTGGCAGTGTTGGTAGTTGCGATTATTGCCTCTGAAGTTGGAATGCTGGTAAGCAAAAAGACGAAAGTGGATGTGATCGTTACACCTTTTGTCACGATCATTGTGGGATGCACACTGGCGTTTTTGATAGCCGAACCTATCGGCAAAGGTGCAGCATCATTGGGCGAAGTGATTCGCTGGGCAACCTTGCAGCAGCCTCTGGTTATGGGTATTGTGATCTCTGTGCTTATGGGTATGATTTTGACGCTTCCCATCAGCTCTGCAGCTATTTGCGCAAGTCTTGGCTTAACGGGCCTGGCAGGCGGCGCTGCGGTAGCAGGATGCTGTGCGCAGATGGTTGGTTTTGCGGTAATTTCCTTCCGGGAGAATCGTTGGGGCGGCTTGTTGGCGCAAGGATTGGGAACATCTATGCTTCAGGTGCCAAATATCTTTAAAAACCCCCGGATATGGATTGCGCCCACATTGGCATCCGCCATTACCGGTCCCTTGGCAACGGTGCTGTTCAAATTGGAAATGAACGGCGCGCCGATTTCCAGCGGTATGGGAACCTGCGGTATGGTCGGACCGATTGGCGTGATTACCGGTTGGATCAGTCCAGTGACTGAAGGCGCATCTGCTATAACACCCGGTGCAATGGATTGGGTTGGTCTGCTGCTTATTTGTATTGTACTGCCGGCTGTTTTGAGTTTCGTATTTGATTATATACTTCGGAAAATTGGCTGGGTAAGACCCGGCGATATGAAGCTGGCTCTGTAATTTTTTTATTTGATGTTGTGAAAGGCGGTGTAACGAGATGAGGGAATTACTCTCTAAAATTAAAGAAGCCCTGATTTCGGCACTGCCGATCACGGCTATAGTCTATATTTTATCTTTTACTCCCTGGTTCAACTTCTCCCATTCGGAGATTATCAGTTTTACCGTTGGTGCAGTCCTGCTGATTCTTGGTATCGGATTTTTTAATTTGGGTGCGGATCTGGCTATGACGCCTATGGGAACCCATGTTGGCTCCGGCCTTTCCAAGCAGAAGAAAATGGGACTGCTCCTTGGCGTTTGCTTTGCGATGGGCATTTTGATTACTGTAGCAGAGCCGGATCTGCAGGTTTTGGCAAAGCAGGTGCAAGGAGTGATCAATAGCACGGCGCTGATTGTGTGTGTTGGTGTGGGTGTCGGACTTTTCTTGCTGGTTGCAATTTTAAAGATCGTTTTCCGTAAAGCTTTGTCGGAAATATTGTCCATATTCTATATGCTCCTTTTCTGCCTTGCGCTGATCCTTACAGTGCAGGGGAAAGAAGATATGCTGCCTATGGCTTTCGATTCCGGCGGTGTTACAACCGGCCCTATCACAGTGCCTTTTATTATGGCCCTGGGTGTTGGTATTTCCCATGTTTTGGGTGACCGACGGAGCAGGGATAATAGCTTTGGCTTGGTGGCGCTGTGCTCTGTGGGACCCATTTTGGTAGTGATGGCACTGGCAATGTTCTCTGGTGGTGAGTTGTCATATACAATACCGGCTGAATTTGCTACCAGCAACGATGTTGTAAATGCCTATCTTGTAACCGCTTCCCATACAGTTAAGGAAGTCAGTATTGCATTGGGCCTGATTGTGGTGTTCTTTATCATCTGCCAGTTCGCCTTCTTGCATATGAATAAGCGGCAATTAAAGCGAATCGCAGTGGGTGTTATGTTTACATATGTGGGTCTTGTTATGTTCCTCACCGGTGTTAATGTAGGCTTTATGCCTATCGGCTTTAAGTTGGGTTCTTCTTTGGCAGAGCTGCACCCTGCTTTGTTAATTGGCTTTGGTGTTGTGATGGGTATTTTGGTTGTGCTGGCAGAGCCTGCCATCCATGTTCTTAATGCCCAGGTTGAGGAAGTGACCGGCGGTACGATCACCAAGCGGTCTATGATTCTTGGCTTATGTATGGGCGTTGGTGCGGCCATTGGCCTTGCTATGCTTCGTATTGTTCTGGATTTCTCCGTGATCTATTATCTTATCCCCGGCTACTTTGTTTCTCTGATTCTTTCACTGTTTGTGCCGAAAGTTTATACAGCGATTGCTTTCGACTCTGGCGGTGTGGCAAGTGGCCCTATGACATCCGGTTTTATTCTACCCTTTGCCATTGGAGCCTGCGTTACCATTGGCGGAGAATCCGCAGTTCTGCGGGATGCCTTTGGTGTTGTTGCAGTGGTTGCCATGACTCCGCTGATCACCATCCAGCTTTTGGGCTTCCGGGGCATCGTTTCCCAGAAAGTCCGTGAGCGCAGAGCAATGCAGCGGATTTTGGATGCCGACGATCAGCAGATTATCAACTTTATGTAAGGAGTGGTGGATATGGCGAATAGTTTTAATGGCTCCGATATCCGTAAGCTGAAACTCCTTTTTACAGTTGTGGATCGGGAAAAAGCTGAATTTTATTTGGATGTATTAAGCCAATTTGACGCAAATTTCCAGATGATGGTACCCGGAATGGGTACAGCCAATTCAGAACTTGTCAGCCTTTTGGGACTGAATATGCATAAGGCAGTTTTGTTTTCCGTTATCCGGGAGGATTTGGTGGACAGCGTTATGAACTGCCTGGAAGATAAGTTCGAAACAATTAAAAACGGCAAGGGAATCAGCTTCGCTGTTCCGCTGTCCAGTGTGATTGGCGTGAATATGTACCGATTTTTGAGTAATAACAGATAAGGGGTGAGGATCGTGAAAACAAATGATTTTGAAGTAATTTTTGCTATTGTCAATGAAGGCTATGCTGAAGATGTAATGGACGTTGCCAGACAGCAGGGGGCCAGAGGCGGTACGATCCTCAACGCCCGCGGTGTGACGAGGGAAGATGCGGCAGCATTTTTTGGAATTACGCTGAATATCGAAAAAGAAATCGTAATGATGGTAGTTCACAAGGATATTAAAGATAATATTCTCAATGCCATTTATAAGGAAATGGGAATGGCAAAAAAAGCACAGGGTATCGCATTTTCCCTGCCGGTGACAGATGCTGCCGGCTTGGTCAAAACCGATGATACCTCCGCGGAAAGTTAAAAAATCGGCGTACTTGCTCTGAATGCAAGTACGCCATATTTTTATTCGTTGTCCCAGTTGTGCCAGACGTTCTGCACATCGTCATCATCTTCCATAATGTCGATGAGCTTTTCCATCAGCTTGATGTGTTCTTCGTTGTCCAGCTTCTGATAGTTCTGGGGAACCATTTCGATCTGAGCGGAAACAAAGGTGTACTTCTTGGCAGTCATTGCATCGGCAACGGCGTTGAAGTCATCGGGATCGGTGTAGATGGTGAAGCAGTTTTCTTCTGTTTCAATATCATCTGCGCCGCAGTCCATGGCGTCCATCATAACGGTATCTTCGTCGTAGTCGCCGTCTTCGTTGTCGATAACCAGAATGCCTTTCTTGTCAAAGCTCCAGCTGCCGCAACCGGAAGCACCCAGATTGCCGCCGAACTTATCAAAGTGGTGACGCATAGAACCTGCGGTACGGTTGCGGTTGTCGGTCATAGTTTCCACGATCACGGCAACACCGCCGGGGCCGTAGCCTTCATAAGTGATGGACTCGTAGCTGTCTCCGCCGCCTGCACCGGCAGCTTTTTCTAAACAACGCTTAATGTTGTCGTTGGGCATATTGGCAGCCTTGGCTTTGGTGATAACGGTTGCCAAACGGGAGTTGTTGGCGGGATCGGTAATGCCGCCGCCTTCTTTAACGGCAACGATCAGTTCTTTTGCGATCTTGGTAAAGGCAGCAGCGCGTTTTGCGTCCTGTGCGCCTTTGGTTTTTTGAATATTATGCCATTTGGAATGTCCGGACATAGAAATCTTCCTCTCGAATAAAAAATTACAATCTATTTTAGCACAGCCTGTCAAGTAAAATCAATCTTTTATGCAAAGAAATTCATATTATCCCGATGATTTTGGGAGATTATAACGGTGATTTCCGGGAATTTTGCAGAAATGGCATCCGCCAAAATCTTGCAAACAGGGTTTTCGGTGTGGAAGTGACCGGCGTCAATGAGGTTAATGCCGAGATCCTGAGCATCCCAAAATTGATTGTACCGAATATCAGCGGTAACAAAAGTATCGCAGCCTGTCTCCACTGCCTGATGCAAGAATCCTGCGCAAGCACCGCCGCCAACTGCCACTTTCTGAACCGGTTTTCCGCAGCTTACATACCGCAAGCCATCGCAGCCTAAAGAATTTTTGACAGTGGTCATAAATTCTTCCAGAGATTGCCTTTCCACTTCCCCCTGGCGCAGCAGACCGTAGGGGCGGCCTTGCTCGTCGTTGCCGTTAGGGGAGACGACCTGGATGTTTTGTAATCCTAAAGTCTGAGCCAATGTGTCGTTTACGCCGCCGGGCGCGCAGTCTAAATTTGTGTGGGCATTGATATGGGCAATGCCGTTTTCAATTAAAAACAGGGTGTTTCTGCCCCATGCGGTTTCGTCTGTGACAAATCCGGGCTGCCAGATCAGTGCATGATGGGTAACAACCAGTTCAGCGCCGACTTCCTTGGCCTCCCGGCAAACGGCTTCAAAGGGATCGAGAGCAACGAGAATCTTGGTCACAGGCCGATCCAGGCGACCACAGTTCAAACCCACTTTGTCCCAACTTTCTTTCATATAAACAGGAGCAATTTCCTGTACATAATTTAAAATATCCTTAACTGTTGTCATTTTTTATTCTCCTTTAAAAAATCAAGATCGGGCATTTCTGCAAGGGCAATCAGTTCTTTTAAAGCTTGAATAACCATGGGATCTGCCTGCTCCTTTTGCCCATCAACAGTCCGCTGTAAACGGTTAATTATCTGCGTGTAATATTCCGGAAGTTCCGCTGCGGGATTTTCCAGCAGAGCAGGGGGGAAGTACCATTCTCCCGGAGTCAGCGTGTAACCCGGCTGGAAAATTACCTCCATAACGGTATATAGAAATCTTCCATCACGCACAACAGATTCTTCGGTGATCCGCCATCCGTTTTCAGATAAATATTTTCGTAGATAGTGGGTTTTGCTTTGGCATTGCAGGATCAATCGATATTTGTCATTTTTGAGCCAAGGAGCATTTTCCAGAATGGAAACAATGGTATCAGCTCCCATACCTGCGCAAACTGCCGTGTCAAAATCTTGGGGGAAGTTTTTTAATCCATCGGAGAGGAAAAATGAGATCTTATCATCTACACCATATTTCTCTGAATTTTTTACAGCAGACTGGAGCGGGCCCTCATTCACATCTCCTGCATAAACGAAACTGGCAATATGATTTGTCAGTAAATAAATACCTAAATAGCCGTGGTCACAGCCGATATCTGCCACACGATCGCCGGGGCATACAAAGCCGCAGCAGACTTTCAGCCGGGGGGAGAGAGTTATGTTCATAAGCTACCTCTAAGTAAAACCTGCCATTCCAGAGGAATGGCAGGCCGTTGTGATTTACTGTGCCTTCTCGGCCTGGTCAGCCTCGTAAGCTTCCAGGAAGTGGTTCAGCTGTGCCAGGAATGCATCGCAGTCAATGCCGTGAACCATGCAAGCCTCTTCTACGGTTTCACCGCGGGAAGAAGGGCAGCCCAGGCAGTGCATGCCAATTGCAAAGAAAAGGGGAGCGGCCTGAGGTGCGATATCCAGCACATCACCGATAATTGTTTGTTTTTCAATTTTTGCAGCCATAATAGGACCTCCTAATATTTTTCTTGGGATATTATAACCTTATACAGTCAAAAAAACAAGCCCCTGTTTTTATATTTGCAGCAGTATTTGTGTTAAAAAATTTTGCTTGCATTTTAGTCCTGGAAAAAGGCCTTTTGCACAAACAAAAGGCTCTCTATGTAAAGGGAGCTGTCGCGCGAACAGCGTGACTGAGGGATTGTTGCCGCCCGTAGGGCGGCATACGCCGGAAGGGACTCGTTCAATCAAGGTTAAGCTCGGTCCAGCCCTCGCCGGCAACAGTCCACCCGACTGTTGCATTTGGTTCTTCGGGCCCCTTCCCGACCAAAAATAAAAGGGGGGCTTTTGCCTCCCTTTTTTTTTTGGTACGCCGGAAGGGACTCGAACCCCCGACCTACTGATTCGTAGTCAGTCACTCTATCCAACTGAGCTACCGGCGCATACCACACATCATCTGATGTGCCTGCATATAATAGCACACCGCACAACAAAATGCAAGTGTTTTTTTCGATTTTGTGAAATAATTTTTTATTCTTTCATTTTGATGCGGTCAGGGCGTGCAAAAGCACGCCCTAAAATTGTTTAAAGATTGACCAGTCCTGCGTCGATAAGTTTTTGCAGGCTCATTAAAATGCCGGTTTTTGCGTGCAGCCAGGTAAGACCTCCCTGGAAATAAACGGCATAGGGGGGGCGAATGGGGCCGTCAGCAGAGAGTTCAATGGAAGAACCCTGTATAAATGCACCGGCAGCCATAATAACTTTGTCGTTATAACCGGGCATATCCCAAGGCAGGGGATCAACATAGGAATCCACCGGAGCAGCGGCCTGAATACCCTTGCAAAATGCGATCATAGCCTCTTCGCTGCCTAATTCGACGGCCTGAATGATATCGTGCCGGCTTTCTGTTGCGTTGGGAACACAGCGGAAACCCAAGGGCTCGTACAGATTGGCTGCGAAGATAGCACCCTTTTCTGCACCTGCAACAACTGTGGGAGCAAGGAAGAAACCTTGATACAGTGCAGTCATAATGCCAAGGTTTGCACCGACCTCCTGACCCAGCCCAGGAGCAGAAAGACGGTAAGCGCAGCGGCTGACGCACTCGGAAGTTCCGCAGATGTACCCGCCGATGGGAGCCAAACCGCCGCCGGGATTCTTGATCAAGGAGCCTACTGTCATATCTGCGCCGACATCGGAAGGTTCGATTGTTTCAACAAATTCACCGTAGCAGTTATCAACCATTACCAGAACATCCGGTTTAATGCGCTTACAAAATGCAATTAGTTCGCCAATTTGTGAGACAGAGAAGGTAGGCCGCGTGGCATAGCCCTTGGAGCGCTGTATGGTGATCAGTTTTGTTTTCTCGTTGATGGCATTGCGGATTCCTTCGTAATCAAATGTTCCGTCGTTCAGCAAATCAACCTGCCGGTAGGAAACGCCGTACTCAGCCAATGAGCAGGGGCTGGGGCGGATTCCGATCACTTCCTGCAATGTATCATAGGGCAGACCAACAGGGGAGAGCAGCTCGTCGCCAGGGAGCAGATTAGCAGAAAGAGCAACAGTAAGGGCGTGTGTGCCGCAGGTGATCTGAGGGCGCACAAGCGCGGCTTCAGTATGAAATACATCGGCATAAACCCGCTCTAAATTATCTCTTCCCACATCGTCATAGCCGTAACCGGTGGTAGCGGCAAAACAGACGGCAGATACCCGATTCTTCTGCATAGCAGAAAGCACCTTTGCCTGGTTATATTCAGCAATGCTGTCAATCTCGGCGAAACGTTCAGCGAGATTTTTTATTGTGGTTTCACCGTATTTGAAAACCTTTTGAGATATACCCATTTTTTCGTATTGCGCAATCAACTCTTCCATAGCTGCTGATCTCCTTTGATTTATTCCGACCCAAAGTATACAAAATCCCACCCCAAATGTCAATATCGGGGTGGGAAATGGATGTTTTATTGCAGGAAAGTGGCTTTTTTAAAGGACAGGGAACCGTCCCCTGTCTTTAAGCAGAACTCTATCCCTGGCTTTAGGAAACGGAAACAAAGGGGTCATCTGTAATTTCATCATATTGTCTTGGATCAATATTAAATCGTGTAAAGTATTCACGCAAGTAATCAGTGTGAACACCACCGCCGTCATAAACACCAAGGGCAATATAAATGATTTCATTTTTTTCATCATTGATCAGTATTTTGCCAATCATTGCGTACTGAATGGAATATCCATCGGAAGGATCTTCATCCGTTTTGGCGTTGGGATGCAACTCAAAAGAATCTGCAATTACATATTCTGAATAGGTGTTATCATATGCAAATGCTTGCAGTTGTTCACCATTTGTAATGGTATCAACATATGTTTGAAACGCGTTTTCATCCTGAATGTTGAATTCCAACCACGCCTCAAAAGCATAAGCATCAAATTTTTTCGCACGGTATACATAGTTCACATTTTCAAAGCTTTGCTCAATTTCTTCCGGGAAAAAGGAATTGATAAATTTTTCTACTGTTTTGTTATCATAATTACCTGTGTATTGTCCATAGTCCTCGATGTTCATAGTTTCATAATGCTTAACAAATATCGTTCCATGGGCAATAATTCCGACAGTCAGCAGGATGTAGAGCACTATCCTGCGAGCGACGACAGTAAAAATGATTGCAGATATTATTCGATAGGCAATAGCAGCTCCAGCTAAAAACCAAGTTTTTTTCATGAGAATTGTCCCTCCTATACATTTTATTCAGACCCCTCGTCTTTGGGGTGGGAAATGGATGTTATATTGCAGGAAAGTGGCTTTTTTAAGCGGATTAGGCCATGCGCTGCAGCTCAGATGCCAAATTTGCGGAATCAGTGTCATCTGCAGGATACACTGCGTAGAAGGTGACACCCAAAGGATATGTTCCATCAGCAATGGTAGCATCTGTGGGGCGTACGCCGTCAACGGAGATGACAACTCCGTTGATGCCTGCATCACCGTTTAAAAAGCTATAATATGCGGGGTAGAGCGGAGAATCGTGCTGACCATCATTGCTCCAAACAAACGCATCGAACTCTTCTTCAATCAGAATTCCATCTGCGGTTGATTCAATGCCAAAGATGTAGGAGAGCTCCTGCGACATATCTTGAAACCGAAAGGCGGGAACCAATGGCTCCTGATGCGTCGTATCCCAGTAGAATTCACCGCCATCTTCATAGATGGAGCGAATTTTCTCCAAAGTAAGGTCATAGCTGGCATCTGTGGCAGTGGGATTGCCGTGGACAAAAATGATGGCATCTTTTTAAAGGGGGAGGACTTCGCAGTTATCAAAACTGGGAGTCTCGTCGCCGCTGCCGGGAAGAATAATCACATCATAAGTTCCGTTTGTAAGGCCTGCGAGGGCAGCATTCGCATCCGTAAGAAAGAGCATTTCATCCCACGGCACATTGCTGTAGCGCAGCTGCGTAGCTTCGTTCCAATACCAGTTGTGGGCAGGGTTCAGACCCTGTGAGGAGGTTGCGGCGATTTTAGGAGCGGTGACGATCTTGACAGGGTCGGTTGCCTCAGGGGGTTCAGTAGAGGGCTCGGTCTCTACCAAATCTGTGCCGCAGGCAGAGAGAAACGTCAGCAGCAGGATACAGAGTATGCAGCATACATAACGGGTCAAAAACTTTTTCATAATACTACCTCCGGATGTTTATTTAAGATAAAGGGGATTTATCCTGTATCTTTAGTCTATAACAACAAGACAACTTTGTCAAGAGAAAGTTCTATACCACGTAGACACGTTCCTTGCCTTAGGACGGAGAACCATCTCATATCTTCTGAAATATAAAAAGGCATAGGAACTGCACAGTCCCCATGCCAGGTTTGCGATATGACGGCAGGGGGAATTTCCGCTGCACTTTTATTTTAACTTAGCCGGGAAAAATTGTCAAGATAAAAAAAGGAGGTTTTAGCTCATTTTATAGCCTTCGGCGCTTGACAATTACAATACCTCGTGATACGATGTATTACACGAGAGGAGGTATGGTATGGACGCTCAGTTAAAGCGAGGGCTGTTGGACGTATGTGTCCTGACCGCCATCAAAAATGAAGATTCCTACGGCTATAAGATCATCAAGGATATGAAGCCGTATATTGCTCTTTCCGAATCCACCTTATACACCATTTTGAAGCGGCTGGAAACTGCCAGCATGCTGACCGTCCGCACAGCGGAGCATGAAGGCAGACTTCGGAAGTACTAC
>JAZRLK010000136.1:0-3628 GCA_045646805.1 Faecousia sp. | reverse complement strand
AATCTCTTGGTACAATCTTACTTGTTCAGGTAAGCTTGCAATAGAAGAAACTGCCTACTATGAGATTGCCACGCCCCTGACGGGGCTCGCAATGACACAGAGGTACGATACTCTGTGCGTTAGTAAGATAAATTCTAATTTAGCTGTTGATAAATTCGTGGAAGGCTTTGATATTGTTAACAAAATCTACCCGATACATCTCTCTGCCGCCCACAAAAATCCTGCCGTAATAGGTTTTTCCATCCTCATTTTCAATAGGCAGCATCCGCTGAGTCACTTCGTTTTTCAGCATCGGCAAGGCTCTTGTGATATACACCAGAATCTCGCTGTTGGTCATATTGGTACTGACCAGCGGCAATATTTCATCCGCCAGGGCAAGCATTGTGCTCAAATCCATATCCTTGGCCTTTTTTATGAGTGCGGTGATTACCTTTCTCTGCCGGGCTGTGCGCTTGAAATCGTTGTCAATCAGGCGGATACGGCTGAATAATAACGCCCGTTTGCCGTCAAGGACAGATTTTCCGGTAGGTGTGGGTAATTTACCTACGAAGGAAAGATACCACGCCTCATCATCCGTCAACTCCATTTCCACGCCGCCCAGCAGATCAACCGCCTTTTCAAATGCGGCAAAATCCACCACCACATAATGGTCGATCTGAACACGGAAATTCAGCTCGATGGTATCGATCAGCAGGTTCGGTCCACCCCAGGAATAGGCGGCATTGAGCATACTCCAAACATGGCCGTCAGACCGGGGAATACACACATACATTGCACGCATAAAGGAAGTCAGATGAATTTTTCCCGTATTGTGGTTCAGGGAAACCAAAATCATCGTATCCGACCGGCCGTTTTCATTTTTGCCGTGACGGTCTGCGCCGATGAGCAGAATGTTGCTCACGCCCTCCATCTGGGAAAACTCCATCTGCTGCACCTGCTCAAATTCCTGCCGGACAGCTTCCATTTCGTCAACAGAATCCTCTTCTGCCACCGTTTCGCCTTCAAAGATCTCCTCTTCCGATATGTTCATATTGCCGGTAATCTCATCCCGAACGATCCGGTCATTGAGGTACTTGTTGCCGCCGATGATCAGTCCGCCCAACACCAATGCCGGAACCAGAATCAAAACCAGCAGGATAATCAGAACGATTTTTAAACCTTTGCGTTTTTTCATAACCATTCTCCTTTAATATTCCCGAACTACGGCTTTCACCAAGCCGATCAATTCTGCCTCAGAACCGTCAATCGGCTCAAAATTCTCATTTTCCGGCATCAGCCAGATTTTCCCTTTTTCCCGGCGCAGCCGTTTGACTGTGGCTTCGTCGCCGATTCTGGCAACCACGATCTGACCATCCTCTGCGGTTTGCTGAGGGCGGACAACTACTTTGTCGCCATCTAAGATGCCTGCGCCGATCATACTCTGCCCCCGAACACGCAGAGCAAAACAGTTGGGATCACCATCCCAGGGCATCTGCCCCTCCTGATTTTCCACTGCCAAAATGGGAATACCGGCAGTGACCACACCCACAACGGGGATAAAACCTGCCTTTTGGGTGGAAATCACAGTGCGCTTGCAACCCTTTTCGCCCGGGGATTGGAGCAATCCTTTTTTCTGCAGCTGCTGCAAATGGTAGCTGACAGAGGCAGTGGAACTTAATCCAACCGCCGCACCGATCTCCCGCACAGAAGGGGGATATCCGTTTTCTCTGGTAAAATGCTGCACAAAAGCGACAATTTTCTCTGCTTTATCACTGGTACGAGGCATACATTTCCCTCCCATCAGAATTCTTCACAAAATTCAATGCTAAATGCTAAATGCTAAATGCTGAATGATTGTGTCGCCAAAGGCGACTATTTAAAATGATTTTCGAAGAAAATACGATAATTTAGCATTCTGCATTCTGCATTTTGCATTTAAATATTTATCGGGCATTAGCACGATAAATAATCATGTACAATCGGGGATATTGCGCATATTTTCTTCATAATAGCACATTCGTGCGAAAAAGAAAAGGGAATTTTCACCTTTTTTATTTCCATACATAGTATGGTTGGAAGAAGGAGGAAATTCTATGGAGCAATTCAGCAAGGAACAGGTTAAAAAAATCTGGGAGCGGGTGCAGAACTCCAACGGCAGCACCGGCAGCCATCCCGACCTTTGCGGCTGCGCAGCCAGGGAACTGGATGCTGCCGCCATTTACCGCTACTTAGCCCGAAAGATACCCGGCAAAAACGGGCAGATGCTTGCCCGGTTTGCCCGGCAGGAGCAGAATCACGTCGCCTCCATCAAGGGCATCTGCGCAGTTACCTACGGCAAATGTCCGCCCATCCGGGGGCAAATGCCGGGAAACACCCCTGTCCCCGTCTTATTACGCCGATGCTACGGGCTGAAGCTGCAAGCCATTGCAGAATATGAAAAGCTGGCAAACCAGGAAAGTTACGGTCATATCTTCCGTCAGCTGGCACGAGAAGAACAATCGCAGCTGCAATTTCTGCTGCACCTATTAGGAAATAATTAAATAAAAATCAAATGCAAAAGGCGAGCTGCAAAAAAGCAGCTCGCCCGTAAATTGTACATTTGCCTACATCCTGCGGATGTAGGGGCGGATATTATCCGCCCGCAGGCGGCAGATTGCCGCCCCTACAGATTCTATTAGCCGAATACGCTCAGCAGGAAGCCTGCGGCGATGGCAGAACCGATGACGCCTGCCACATTGGGGCCCATGGCGTGCATCAGCAGGAAGTTGGAGGGGTTAGCCTTCTGGCCTTCCAGATTGGAAACACGAGCTGCCATCGGCACAGCGGAAACACCGGCAGAGCCGATCAGCGGATTGACCTTGCCCTTGGTCAGCCAGCACATCACCAGACCGCCCAGCAGACCGCCGATGGTGGACAGAATAAAGGCAAGCACACCCAGAACCACGATCTTCAAGGTTTCGGCAGTGAGGAAGTTGGAGCCGACCATGGTTGCGCCCACAGCGGTGGACAGCAAAATGGTGACAATGTTCATCAGCGCATTCTGCACAGTATCGCTCAGACGGTCGGTCACACCGGTCTCCTTAAAGAGGTTACCCAGCATCAGACAGCCAACCAGCGGTGCGGTATCCGGCAGCAGCAATGCCACAAACAGAGTTACCACGATGGGGAAGATGATCTTCTCGGTCTTGGACACGGTACGAGTCTGCACCATGACGATCTTTCTCTGCTTGGGAGAGGTCAGCAGCTTCATAAAGGGCGGCTGGATCAAGGGAATCAGCGCCATATAGGAGTAAGCCGCCACAGCAATGCCGCCCAGCAGGTGGGGAGCCAGCTTGGAAGTCAGGAAGATAGCAGTCGGGCCGTCAGCACCGCCGATGATGCCGATGGAAGCAGCCTCCTGGCCTTCAAAGCCCAGCAGGATTGCGCCGAAGAAGGCGGCAAATACGCCAAGCTGTGCCGCTGCGCCCAGCAGCAGGCTCTTGGGGTTAGACAGCAGAGGGCCAAAGTCGGTCATTGCGCCAACGCCCATAAAAATCAAACAGGGATAAATAGAGGTTTTTACACCGATGTAAAAGAAGTCCAGCAAACCGCCTTCCTTCAAAATTGTGCCGAAGCTATGGTAATTTGCGTGGTTTGCGTCCATAAAGTC
>JAZRLK010000135.1:0-24675 GCA_045646805.1 Faecousia sp. | reverse complement strand
GCCGGAAGATTCGGTGCGCATACCCAATGCCAGCGCAGTCTGACGGATGGAAGTGCCGTTGAAGTTGGCAGATTCAAAGACGACGGTAGTGGTGTCATCAAGGATTTCGGAGTTTTCGCCGCCCATAATGCCGGCAAGACCGATGGGCTTGTTCTCATCGGCAATTACCAACATACCGGGCTTCAGAGCGCGGATGTTTCCGTCAAGCGTGGTCAGGGTTTCACCCTCTTCTGCTTCCCGAACAATGATTTTGCCGGAGGAAACATAGCGGTAGTCAAAGGCATGCATAGGCTGTCCGAATTCCAGCATTACATAGTTGGTGATGTCCACAATATTGTTGATGGGGCGGACACCGTTGGCGCGCAGTCTTTGCCGCAGCCACTTGGGAGAGGGTGCGATTTTTACATTGGTCACCATTCTGGAGGTGTAGCGGTTGCAAAGCTCTTCAGCAGGAACTTCCACATCCAGCATCTCATACATAGAGCCGGCATCACTGCCCTTGACAACGGGCTCGTGGTGCTTCATTTCCAAACCGAAAGCCGCAGCAGATTCCCGGGCAAGACCGATGATGGAATAGCAGTCAGGGCGGTTGTTGGTGATTTCGAATTCCACAACCGTGTCATCGTTGCCAATGACTTCGTTAATATCCTGACCAATATGGCAGTTTTCGTCATTGAGAATCCAAATGCCGTCAACATAAGCCTCGGGCAGATCGTTGGGGGTCAGACCCAGCTCTTCGATAGAGCAGAGCATACCGTTGGACTTTTCGCCGCGGAGCTTGCCCTTGGTGATGTGTACACCGCCTGCCAGCCAGGAGTTGTGCAGCGCAGCGGGAACCAAGTCACCCTCGTGAACATTCTGTGCGCCGGTTACGATCTGAACAGGCTCATCCTGTCCCACATCGATCTGACAGATCCACATATGATCGGAATTGGGATGACGGACGATGGAAACCACCTTGCCGACAACGACATTTTTGATTTCTGCACTCATCTGTTCCCAGGTTTCAACCTTTTGGCCGAACACAGTCAGTTTTTCCACATATTCCTTGTCGGAGATATGGGACAGGTCTACAAATTCTTCATTGATCCATTTTCTGTTGAGTTTCATATTCCGTCACCTCCTTAGAATTGATTCAGGAACCGCACATCGTTGTCGAAGATCAACCGCAGATCGGTGATCTTCAGACGACCCATAGCGGTGCGTTCCAGACCGATGCCGAAAGCAAAGCCGGAGTACTTGTCCGGGTCGATGCCGCAGTTGCGGAGTACTTCGGGATGAACCATACCTGCGCCCAAAAGTTCGATCCAGCCTTCGCCGTGGCAGGTAGAGCACACCTGACCGTCAACTTCACCGGTGCC
The DNA here is from genome assembly GCA_045646805.1 of Faecousia sp. GTDB lineage: Bacteria > Bacillota > Clostridia > Oscillospirales > Oscillospiraceae > Faecousia. The sequence continues at coordinate 23,314 of JAZRLK010000135.1, read as the reverse complement.
GTGGCACTTATGGCACTGCATATCCATTTCGCAGCTGGGTTCTGTGAAGGGGAAGTGATGGGGGCGGAAACGAACCTGCGCATCATGTCCGTAGATCTTGTTCATAATGGTAATCAATGCGCCCTTCAGATCGCCCATCGTGATGTTTTCAGCAACCACAAGTCCCTCGATCTGGTGGAACATGTGGGAGTGAGTAGCGTCAGCTTCGTCCTTGCGGAAAACACGGCCGGGAGCCAGCATACACAGAGGGGGCTGATGGTTTTTCCATAAACCGGATCTGCATAGAACTGGTCTGAGTGCGCAGGAGAACTTCATCGTTTTCATCAAAATAGAAGGTGTCGGAACGGTCCCGGGAGGGATGACCTTCTTCGATATTCAGCCGGGTAAAGTTGTAGCTGGCAAATTCCACTTCCGGACCGTCAACAACGGTGTAGCCCATACCCACGAAAATGTCTTTGATCTCCTGCAGCACCATATTCATAGGATGCTGATGACCCAGGGAAACCTTTTCACCGGGAATGGTAACATCAATGGCCTCGCTGGCGAGCTTTTGCTCCAATACGGCGGCATTGATCTCAGCCTTCCGGCTTTCCAAAACCTGCTCAATATTGGCGCGGACAGTGTTGGCCAGCTGACCCATAATGGGGCGCTCTTCCGGGGACAAACCGCCCATCATTTTCAGCACGGCAGTGAGTTCGCCCTTTTTGCCCAAAAGACGCACACGCAGCTCCTCCAAAGCGGCAGGTGTTTGTGCATCATTGAGCGCAGCGATGGCATTTTGTTCAATCAGCTTTAATTGCTCTTTCATCCATATATCTCCTCTCGAAAGATAAATTATAAAAAAATAGACCTCCGCCCCAACCGGGACGAAGGAAGATCCTCCGCGGTACCACCCGCAATTCGTTTTTAAAACGCAGCTTTTCCGGTGCAGACACACCATAGATCGGTAACGGGATCAAACGGCAAACTCTACTGTAGTTTCAAGCTTGCAGCTCATGGGGGAAAGCCGTATGCCGCACGCAGACGGATCTCACCATTCCGCCCTCTCTTTGACCGTGTTTCCGACACAAGACAACCCAATCGTCGCTTTTGCATATTACGAATGAATATTAGCATATTGTACCGGAAAAAGCAAGGTTTATTTCTAAAAAATGATGCCAAAAATAAAGATTTGCCAAAATAAACCGGTCGTATTATAATTAATTCACAATAATGCAGATAAAGGGGTGCTTGCAATGGAGATAAGAACAGTGGATGCAGAGTACATCCGGCAGCTTCTTCCGGCTCGAGATCCGGAAACCCATAAAGGGGATTACGGGAAAATTCTGCTGCTTTGCGGTAGCAGAGGGTATACCGGTGCGGCGGCGTTGGCTGCAATGGGAGCGCTGCGCAGCGGAGCTGGCGTGGTTTATTTGATGGTGCCGGAGTCTATTTATACCATTGAGGCGGTGAAGCTTTGGGAAGCAGTTGTGATTCCTGCTCCCGATGAAAACGGTATGTTGGCGCCTTCAGCGGTGGAGAATATATTGGCGTATTTGCCCAAAATGGATGCTGTGCTGATCGGTCCGGGGCTGGGGCAGTCTGACGGCACATTTGCGGCGGTAAAAACTGTGCTGGAGCATTATTCCGGACCGGTTGTTGTGGATGCCGATGGCATAAATGTCTTGTCCGGGCATAAAGATATATTGCGTGGCAGAACAGCTCCCACCATCCTCACACCCCATATGGGGGAGTTTGTGAGAATTGGCGGAAAGAAGACATCCGACATTGCCAATGCCGCAGAAGAATTGGCAAAAGAACTTAACTGCATTGTTCTTTTGAAGGGACACCGGACTGTCATAACCGATGGCAATATATGCTTCGTCAATAAAACCGGCAATGCCGGTATGGCTACCGGCGGATCGGGAGATGTACTTTCCGGCGTCATTGTCAGCTTGCTGGGACAGGGACTTAGCCCCTTGGACGCAGCAGCGTGCGGAGCGTATCTTCACGGTGCAAGCGGAGATCTGGCAGCGGAGCAGATTGGGCAATATGGTATGCTTCCTCAGGATATGCTGAATTTTCTGCCGCGACTATTGCCATAAGGAATGATCTTGTGAAACGATTGGTCGTCATTTTTCTGTGCTTGCTTGTATTAACCGGCTGTGGGGGTGGGGATTCCCATATTGACAGTGCTATGGATCTGCGACAAAAGCTGCTGAAAGCCAAAGGCTGTGAATTTGACTGCGTGATCACAGCGGATTATACCCAGGTGGTCTATACATTTTCCCTTCATTGCAGCTTTGATGAAAATGGAGGCCTGACCTTCCGGGTGACAGAACCGGAGAGCATCAGCGGTATTACAGGCGTGATAGATGCCAAGGGGGGCAAGCTTACATTTGACGACCAGGCTCTGGTGTTTCAGCTGATGGCAGATGGATATATTTCTCCTGTCAGCGCACCCTGGGTGTTTATGAAAACCCTACGCAGCGGCTATATTCACGCCTGCGGCAAAGAGGAGGAAGGGATGCGGATCATCCTCCACGACAGTTATGAAGAAAACCCTTTGCAGATCGATGTGTGGACAGATGTGCAAAATGATCCTTTCCGCAGTGAGATTTTGTGGCAAGGCAGGCGGATACTGTCTTTGGATGTCAGTAATTTTCAGTGCTTGTAGCATTCTGTCAGCTTTTGCATAGGATATTTTGTGCGGCTTCTGTATAATTTCCGTTAGTGCGTGGGACAATAGGAATACCCGCGTTACATAATGGAAAGTCAGTAGCGCAGGCAATGATATCTGCGGAGTGTGAATGGTATGGATAGCACAGTCAAACGCGGCGATATATTCTATGCCGATCTGTCGCCGGTGGTTGGCAGTGAACAGGGAGGGACCCGGCCTGTGCTGATCGTTCAGAACGATACAGGAAACCGGCATTCTCCAACTGTAATTGCAGCGGCAATAACAAGCCAGACGGGGAAGGCAAGACTTCCCACCCATATAAATATCGCAGGCGGCAGCGTGGGATTGAGTAAGGATTCTGTAATTTTGCTGGAGCAGATCAGAACCATCGATAAACGGCGTCTGCGGGAGCATATGGGGCGGTTGGATGATGCTCATATGCTGATGGTGGATAACGCCATTGCTGTCAGCTTTGGACTGGGAGAATCCCGAACGGTATGAATGGAAAAACCCCTTGCCGCATAGAATGTGGCAAGGGGTGATTTTTTGAAATCTTGGTATCCTGTGCTATGGAACGGGGAAAAGGCGGGAGAAGTTACCGTAACAAAACAGGGGTTATATTATGCGTTTTCCTGTATTGTCCACTTGCCGCCGGGATCTCACTGCCGTTTATATGCCAGCGCAGAGGGGGAAACCCGGGATATGGGACTTTGTATTCCAAGTGGGAATGCCTTCGTTCTGCAAACTCGTATTCCTGCAAAGTATTTCGGGGCAGGGGAATACAGCTTTTGCTTGAACAAGCCTGTTGCAGAGGTGTTTGTCCCAGTGAGCAGTGATCGACCCTTTCCGGCCCTGGACAGATTGGAATCCGGAAAATTTGCAATCTGCGGGGGAGAGCCGGGAATTGTTTTTCCTGCTACGGAGAAACCGTCACATAGTTCATAATCTGTCGGTATATCCGATCTGATACACCGTCGATGTATTTTAACTCTGTCACGGAAAGAAAATAGCCGAATTTTTCCCGATATTGGATAATATTGTCTGCAAGAAGCTGATCTATGCCCGGAATTGTGAGCAGATCTTCTTCTGTGGCTTCGTTGAGGTTAATGAGGGCAGATGTGGCTTCAGGCGGCGGGGGAAGGTAATTGGCGGCATCCGGAAGAGCCGTAATATTCCGGGAACCGGCTCTGCCGATAAATACACCGATGTAGACTGCAATGCAAAACAACGCAGCAAGGAACAAAATTGCGGGTACTTTCTTTTTCATAGTGTTCCTCCGGATTGACTAAGGGAAGATTTTTTGTTATAATCAAAAAAATTATACACAAAAAATTGATGACTGACAAGTCCGCAAACAGATATAGAGGTGGATTTATGAAAATACGATGGATAATTGCGTGGTTGCTGTGCATAGTTACGATTTTCAGCCTGTTTGGAGCACCGGTAACAGCAGAAGAAGAAAAACCGGATATTACCGTTACCAATGGCAGCCATGGCATTGACGCGGCAATTTCCTATTTGGGAAATAACAAATTGGTAGACAGGGTAAAATCCGTGTTTATGTACGAAACCAACAGCGATACAATGATGTATAGCTGGAATGCGGATACCCGGATCCATCCTGCCAGTCTGGTGAAGATCATGACCGCTCTGGTAGTTTTGGAGAATTGCGATCTGCAGCAAATGGCTACAGCCACCAAAACAGCTCTCAGCTCCATTACCAATCAGGATATCGCCATCAATTTGCAGCCTGGTGAGCAGATGAGTGTGGAAAACCTTTTGTATGCTATGCTGGTATACGCCGCCAATGATGCGGCCACGGTTCTTGCAGAGCATACATCCGGTTCTGTGGAAGCTTTTGTGGAGCAGATGAACACCCGTGCCCAGGAATTGGGCTGCACCGGCTCTGTATTTTACAATCCCCACGGTCTGCACCATCCTGAGCAGTATATGACTGCCCGGGATGTCTGCCGTATTCTTCTGGCAGCTTTGGAATATGAAGAATTTCGAACCATTTTCTGCACAGAGTATTATATCATTCCTGCCACCAATCTATCTGATGAACGAAAAATCGTTACCAATAACTATCTGATCAATGCAGATTTTGTTGCGATTTATTTGGATCACCGGGTAAAAGGCGGCCGTACCGGCGTATCGGATGATAGCCTGCGGAACATTGCATCTTTGTCTGAAAACGGCGATATGGAGGTAATCTGTATCGTAATGGGCGCGCAGTCTATTGTTGCATCCAACGGCTATTCCGTAGATGTCTACGGCGGTTTCCCGGAAACCATTTCGCTTTTGGATCAGGCATATAATAACACTGCCAGACGGCAGATTGTGTGTGCCAACCAAATGCTCAAGCAGCAAACGGTTATCAACGGTGAGCATAATGTGTTTTATTACAGCGCAGAAACCTGCACCGCTATCCTGCCTGCAAGCTATACTTTGGAGCAGTTGGATTTCCGTTATACAGAGGCTCCGGGCAGCCTGAACGCCCCCATTACTAAGGGGCAGAATATGGCAAATCTCCAGGTTTGGTACGGCAATAGCTGTATTGCGGAAACGGATGTTTACGCCGCTAATGATGTGCCTGTATCCTTTGCCAAGGGCGGCGAGATCCGAAGAATGGGGAAATTCGGAAAGTTCCTTCTGATTACGTTTGTTGTCCTTGCCGTGCTGGCAGCTTCCTTCTTTGGTGTGTTGCTGCTGATGCGCTTGTCTGCCAAGAAAAAGCGCCGCAACAGAAGGAGAATGTGATATGCCCCAGTGGAGTGAATTGAAAACCGCCTGCAGTCAGTGCAGAAAATGCTCTCTGCATAGCACACGGCATAATGTGGTGTTCGGTGTGGGCAGGGAAAATGCGGATATTATGTTCATAGGGGAAGGTCCGGGAGAGCAGGAGGATCTGCAGGGAGAACCCTTCGTTGGCGCAGCAGGAAAGCTTCTGGATGATATGCTCAGCATTATTGATGTCAACCGAACGAACTGCTATATTGCCAATATTGTCAAATGCCGGCCGCCTATGAACCGGGATCCCAAGGACGAGGAACAGGATGCCTGTATTGCCTATTTGCAAAAGCAGATTGAGCTTGTCAATCCGTCGGTTATCGTTTGCCTGGGAAGAATTTCTGCAAAACGGATTTTAGACCCGGATTACCGCATTACCAAGGACCACGGAAAATGGATCTGCCGCAACGGCGTGTGGATGACAGCCATCTACCACCCTTCTGCATTGCTTAGAGACCCTTCCAAAAGACCGGAAACCTTCGACGATTTATTAAGTATCCGTCAAAAGCTGCGGGAAGTCCACGCAGATTTGTAAAAAGATGTAAAAAGGAGTAAGATTCTTGCTTGAATCTTACTCCTTTTATGCTTGCTTTTTGTGGGGATATGGTGTTTTTTGGTCAGTCAGTTCAAGAAGATAATCAACACTGACATGATGGAACTGAGCCAGAGCAACCAGAACCTGTGGGGGAATCATACGTTCACCGCATTCATAGTATGCGTAGGTTCTTTGCGGAACATTGATTTGCGCACCGACTTCAGCCTGAGTGAGATCTGCATCTTCTCTTAAATTACGGATTCTATCGTATTTTTCAGCCATTGTCATCACCAACGACAGTATAACTTAGAACGAATTGTTCTATTGACATTTTGAACACTTTGTTCTAAACTATCTATAGTTTAGACGGAAAACACTGTGGATGAGGTGGACATTATGGATAAATTTTATTGCGATTACAAGTGCAGAACTGTTGGTGAGAGTATTTGCAAATATGATATTACCGATGATTGGTGTGCAGAATTTGATGCCTATGATGGTTCCTTTCCTATTATTTGTACCCAGGTGGGACAAATTCGTAAGAATCCTGCGATGATGCGTTTAAAACTCAGAATTGTGGAGAATGAGGACGATGAATATGCAGGATGTATGCTGTTGACGAATAGAAAAACAATTGCTTTTAAAGTCGATCATATGTGTGAGTTAATAGTGGCAATGGAAATGCACCAAACGAAATAAAACATTGGGCTGTTCTTTCGACCTTCTCGAAACAGAAAACAAATCCCCAATAAAATATGGAATTGAAGTATCGCAAATGTAGAACAGTGGAGCTTGGATTAAGATCCAAACTCCACTGTTTCTTCAACTTCTTTTTTGTTTGAACTTTTCACGATCATGATGATGCCGAAAACAATGGCAGCAACGAGCACTGCGCCAATGATAAGGGCTGCAAGAAGTATCAGAATTAAAACGAGTAATCCATAACCGGAAACCATTGCCATATGTGCTATCTCCTTTTACAATTTTGTGAAGAAGGATTATTTTTGGTAATCCAAAATTTCTTTTGCGATGAAGATCGGGCGGTCTTTTGTCTGCTCGAAGGTTCTTCCAACATATTCGCCGATGATGCCGATGCAGAAGAGCTGAATAGCACCCAGCAGCAAAGTCAGTACAATCACAGTGGCGTAGCCTTCAATTTCAATCCCGATAAATATTTTCTGACATACAACAAAAATCATATAAAGAATGGAAGCTACAGCAGTCAGAAAACCGAAAAAGGTTGCAATTCGAAGAGGTTTGGTGGAATAGCCGATGATGCCCTCGATGGCGTAATTCATCAAAGAACGGAAATTCCACTTGGTTGTACCGGCAGCACGCTCGCAGGCAGTGTAGGGGATAAAACAGGTGTTGTAGCCTACCCAGGCAAAAATGCCCTTGGAAAACCGGTGATACTCTGCAAGCTTAATGATGCTGTCAGCCACACTTCTGCGGATGGTGCGAAAATCGCTGGCATCGGATTTGAGAGTGATGTTGGAAAGTCCGTTGATCACCTTGTAGAAGGACTTTTTAAAGAAAGAAAGGATCTTGCCTTCGCCACGGCGATCCTGATACGCCGCCACGACATCGTATTCCGGCTGCTCGTCAAGGATTTTAACCATATCCCGTACGATTTCCGGCCGTTGCTGCAGATCCGCATCAATAAAGCTGATGTATTCTCCGCTGGCGTGGGTAAGTCCTGCGTAAATGCCGGCTTCTTTTCCGAAATTCCGGGAAAAGCTGACAACTTTTACGGGGCATTTCTGCTGCGCGTGGATTTTGCGAAGATTGTGCAGCGTGGCGTCTTTGCTGCCGTCGTCAATAAAAACAATTTCATAGTCATAACCGCAGCCTTCAAAAGCGGCAATGGCAGCCTCCTGAAATGCGGCAACATTTTCTGCTTCGTTGTAGCAAGGTACAACAAGGGAAAGTTTCATTGTGTAGTCCTCCTGGTAGTATCAGCCATTGGTAGCGGTTCCGTCACCGCTGATGGGAATCGCCTCTCCTAAATATGTAGGCAAAGGCTTAACCACGGTGGTATAAATATCCTTGACCCGGGCGAGAACTTCCCGGCAATCTCTTGCCAGCTGACCGCTGAAGCTGCGGTAGTCGGATGCAACGCCGTATGCTTCAATGCCCAGCTTGTTGGCAATGTAAATAGCGCGGGAAAGATGATATTTTTGGGTAACAATGATCATCTTCTTAACGCCGAAGATCTCCACCGCCCGGTACATACTTTCGTAGGTAGAAAAACCGGCGTGATCCATAAAGATATCCGCTTCGGTGATACCCTCATCCAGGGCATACTGCTTCATAACATTAACTTCGTCGTAGGTTTCCTGACCGTGATCGCCGCTCATTAGAATTTTTGGAGCAGCACCCAGCTTGTAAACTTCCACACCCCGCTTCAAGCGGTCTTCCAGCAGGGGAGAGGGCTGGTCATCCCATACGCCGCAGCCAAGCACCATAATGCAGTCAACGCCCTCCAGCTGGGATGCTTCCTGAGCTGAGAGGGTATATTGTTTGGAATAGCGGAGCATATAGATATTCAAACCTGCCACGGCCAATGCGCCAATTAAGCAAATCAGAAATAAGCCCCGAATCAACCTTCTGAATAAGCCTCTTTTTCTCTTCATAATTCATCACCATCTATATCATAGCACATTTTTGGAAGATTTAAAGGGTTTGCGCCGATTTTTTTCATACTTTTTTGTGAAGAAAATAATCTAAGCGCAGGGAGATCCAATTTATGATTGACAAAACGGTTTAAATAGAGTAAACTATAGGTGCAGGACGAAATCCCCCTGCCGTAATATCGCAAAAACCAGGCATGGGGACTGCAAAGTTCCTATGCCTTTTTGCGTATTTGGAACAATAGAAAATATATGCAACATTTTGTATTTGCGAATCGATATATATGTTGAGGTTGCGAGCATCGGTTCTGTGTTGACAAAGTGTTCTATGTATGATAAACTTAAAACGGTTGATACCAAATAAACGAAAGTGAGGAAAATCTATGGAACTGAGATTGGCAGCAGTAGAATCCCGTTTTGCCGAGATTCTGTGGCGAAGCACACCTGTTACAACCAAAGAATTAGTTGTCATTTGCAGCAAAGAGCTAAATTGGGCCCGTACTACAACCTATACAGTCCTCAGAAAGCTGTGCCAGCGCGGTATTTTTGAAACCAAAGACGGCGTTGTCATAACCCTCATTCCCAAAGACGAGTATCACGCCATTCGCAGTGAGCAATTTGTAAATAAGGATTTCGGCGGTTCTCTACCTGCTTTTCTTGCAGCTTTTGCCAGCCGCCAGCAGCCTTCTAAGGAGGACCTTGCCAAGCTGAAAGAGCTGGTCAACGGGATTGGAGAGTGAGAAAATGACAGCAGTATTTTTGAAGTTGCTCAATATGAGCATAACGGCCGGTTGGCTGGTGCTTGCAGTGCTTACAGCCAGACTTTTTTTGAAAAAATCACCCAAATGGATATCCTGTTTGCTGTGGGGAATCGTGGCATTGCGTCTTCTGATTCCTTTCTCGGTGGAAAGTCCGCTGAGTATGATCCCCAGCGCAGAAGTGATCCCCCAAAATATTGCCACCACATCTGCACCGGCTGTCAATAGCGGAATTTCTGTAATCAACAGCACCGTCAATCCCATGATGACCCAAAAGATGATCGAATCGGGCAATATTTGGCAGAGTATTTTGCCTGTTACCTCGGTGATCTGGTTTGCCGGTATGATGGGGATCCTGCTTTACGGTGCGGTCAGTTATCTGATTCTGCTGCAAAGAGTGCGCGCAAGTATTTGTATCAGACCCAGAGTTTATATTTGTGATAATGTACCCTCTCCTTTTATTTTGGGATTCTTCTGTCCCAAGATATTCCTGCCCTCCGGGCTGAGTCCGCAAACGGTGGATTATGTGCTCCTTCACGAAAATGTCCATCTGCGCCGTAAGGACCATTGGTGGAAACCTTTGGGATTTTGCTTGCTGGCAGTATATTGGTTTAATCCCTTGCTTTGGGTGGCGTATAGCCTGCTGTGCCGGGATATCGAGCAGTCCTGCGATGAGAAGGTGATCAGCCAAATGAGTGTCGCGGAAAAACAGGGCTATTCTATGGCGCTGGTATCCTGCAGTACCCATCGCCGGATGATTACGGTCTGTCCGGTGGCGTTCGGTGAGGTGAGCGTAAAAACCCGCATCAAAGCCATTGTCAGCTACCGAAAACCTGCTGCCTGGATTCTGCTGGTATCTGCTGCGCTGTGTACTGTGATCTGCGTATGTTTCCTGACGAATCCGGAGACCTGCCTCCACGCCTACGCCGATGAGATCGTTCAGCCTGCTACCTGCACCCAGATGGGCGTTCAATCCCACACCTGCCGGCTGTGCAATTACAGCTACACCGAGCCGGTAGCTATGTGCGAGCATACTGACGGCGAGCTGACCACGATCAAAGAACCCACCTGTGTTGACGTTGGAGAGGCCTCCACCGCCTGCACCCATTGCGGCGCAGAATATAGGGTGGAGCTGCCGGTGAACCCCGAAGCTCACAATCTTGAAGAAAGCATTGTGAAGGAATCAACCTGCACCGAAGAAGGGGAAGGCGTCATTGCCTGTACCCGCTGCAGCCACTCGGAACATATTTCTTATGAGCTGCTGCCCCACGATATGGTCAGAACTTCCTATTGCGCCCCTACCTGCCGCCAACGGGAATGCTTTGAAATGACCTGCACGGAATGCGGATACGAAGAAAAGGACTTCCGCGAATTTAGCAGCCACGAATATATTTCCGGTCTGTGCCGATGGTGCCTCGCAATGCAGCCGGGCTATAATCACGGTGGCGGTGTTACCTTCTTTCCTTTTGGCGATAAAAGAAATTCTAACACCAACCCGGGTCCCGGTCCCATTATTTGGGATTTAGGCGATCCCACGGTGAACCGGCCATAATCCCCGAGCTGTTTGATAAGGAATCATATTCTAAACGGGAGAATAGCAAGATAAAAAGGATATCCCTTGCTTGTGTTGCTACTCTTCCACTTCACATACCCATGCCCAACGCCTTCCCGCTGGGCTAATTGACAATTAGACAAATTCAAAAAAGTTACGAAACACACGATACATTTCCTATATGTTTTGAAGGAGGTAGTTATATGAAGAAAACCATTGCATTGTGTTTATTTTTGGCTGTATTATTTTCCCTTTTTCCCGTATACCAAGTAGCAGCAGCCGAAGCGACATCTGCAGAAGAATCCTACAAAGCCTTCCGGGAACTTCGTGATCAGTTATCTGATTTTCCATATTCCGAAAACTCCCGTGATGAGGAATCAGAATCTCTTTCACTGCCGGCTAAGACATTGACCAATGAAGATTCCCAGGGTGAAAACGATGTGTTCGCACATATCAATCTGCCGGAAACCGCCAAATCCACCGGCAAGCCCAATAGGCAAACCTCCACGAAGTCTTCCACCGTAGAGGCAAACTTCGATAAGCTGGCAAACTTTATCAACAAAAATCATCCGACCAACGAAAGCGGCTACAAGTACTGGATAAATAATATGAAAGCAGAAGGCTTGACCCATTTCTTTGTGCTTACTTATATAGGCGAGGGTATTCTGTTTGAATATATGACTGTCAGTGGAGGTGACGAGCCTCTTGTTGTGCTCAATTCCTTCTTTCTTATGAGAAACAGTAATCTTATAAATGTCGAATTGCAGCTAGGTCTTTTTTCTTACGATACGCTTAAAGAAACGCTGACTGTAACCCGGAGCATTGACCGTGCTTCCCTTTCAAAGGATTCTATTTTCCTCGTAAACGAAAGCACTTCTAATATCACAGCTAATGATGCTATGGTATACTTCAATACATCGCTGCAGTTGCTTTGCAAATACTGGGATATTCAGATCTACATTAAACTGAAATTTGGTCTGAGAGGTCTTGGCTTCGATAGCTACGAAGGCCGCGGCTACGAAAATCCGGATTCCTCTGAGCCGGAAGACACCGAGCCACCCGAGGATGTGGACTTTGAGATTACCGACCCCCAGGTTGGCGTGCCCTATAAATGGGGTCTTGAGCAAGGTAATCTTGGCAAAACCTATTACTTCAGCGGAGAGGCGTTATGGTCCGGTAGTACAAGCGAATTCCATAGCAAAGCTGTAAATGTATATTTGGAAGCCGTTGATGGCGGCTACTATCTCTACTTTTTTGACAAAACAGGGGCAAAGAAATACATCGTTCATGGCCGTATGAACAGCCCTAACGGTGTCTTCCCCAGCGTTGTCATTTATGACACCCCCTCCACTGTCTACACCTGGAACAGCCAGTACAACACCCTTGTTGCCAATATGGACGGTATCGACTACTTTTTTGGTTCTTATAGCAAATATTACGGTTTTGATGCTGATTGCGCCCTGGAAAAGATAGATACCTGCTTCCCTATGCACTTCTATTCGATAGAAGGACGCACACCGGAGGATCCTGATACAACACACAACTATGACAAACTGGCAGATTATATCAATCAGGTCGGCGAAACCGATGAAGAAGGCAACAGGTTTTGGATGGAGTATATAGAATGGGGAAGATTAACAGAAGCCTTTAGTCTTACCAATACAGGCGACGGTATCAGGTTTGATTATGCTATGTCCTACTCGGGGTCAGAAACCATTATCTCTTACAGTTCGTTCCTTATGAAACGAGATAGCGACGATATGGCCACAGAGTTTTGGGTGGGTCTGTACTATTACGGTATGTGCTTTGAAGATATCACCTACAACAGTTCCCTCGACCGTTCCATATTCACAACCTCCACCAACTGCCATGTACCTCTATGCTGCACCTTTATGACCGCGGAGGAAGCCACACAGTTGAACACCGCAAATATACATTCCCTTTGTAGCTTCTGGGATGCGCTTTTGGGAGAAACGCTGGACTTTGGTCTGCGGGATTTGGGATTTGATATCTACGACGGATTTGTGCCCTGCCCCCATACCTATGATTGGGATTGCGACCCCGACTGCAATCTGTGCGGCAAAATCCGTGATATCTCTCATACCTTCCGCCCTTGGCAAAAGGTTGACGAGGAAAGCCACAGCCGCATCTGTGATGTCTGTCAGGAAGAAGAAATTGTTCCCCACAGCTGGTACATTGTATCCACCCAACTGCCTACGCAGGATGCCCCCGGTGTTATCACCTACGCCTGCGACGATTGCGGCGCATCCAAATCAGAAGAGCTCCACTTTATCCCTGGCGATATCGATGGAAACGGAACCGTAAACCGGGATGATGTGATCGCCCTTTTGCTTCACGTTTCTATGCCGGCAGCATTCCCTCTAAACATCCCGGCAGATTATAACGGCGACGGCGTGATCACTCGCGACGATGTGATTCAGCTTCTTTTGCACGTATCTATGCCCGACGCCTTCCCACTTCAATAATTGGGAGTATTTTCGTATCTTTGTCATTGCGAGCCGCAACCGCGGCGTGGCAATCTCAAAATTCGTCCATGTAACATTCGAACTGTATGGTCCGAGAAAATATAAGAAAAGGAGAATTGCCTATGAAACGAAGAATTTGGAAAACCCTGATATCCGCCTTGTTGGTTACCGTTTTACTGATAGGCGTGATGCCGGTCTCCGCCGCCTCGGTGAGCACCAATTTCAACACCATCGTCAGCCACATCAATGAATTTGGTGAGGAAGACGAAAACGGCAATATAACCTTAGGCTTTTATGTCACCGTAGATGGCGGTACGGTCTACTTTTTCCTCCGTAATGTCAGTACCGGCATTGAGTTTAAAACCATCGCTGTCAGTGATGCCACCACCGGAACCGATGTGGATATGAGTTTCATTTTGCAGAAAAACAACGACTATTTCAAAGTAAAATTCCACGAAGTATACTTCCGCAACAGTTCCCTGGTGGATGAGTTGGAGACCAGCCGGTATGTCAACCGCACCACTATGACCATTGAAAAAGAATACACCATCAGCGGCAGCGATTATATTCCCGATGAAGCCGCCAGCGCAGATTTCACCAGCGTGCTGCAAATGCTGTGCGTTTTCTGGCATAGCTATTTCACAGAAGCCTTTGGCTTTGGTCTGAAAGAGTTGGGCTTCAGCTCCTATTGCACCCACGAATACGACCACGACTGCGACCCCCTATGCAATCTGTGCGAAGCCTGGAGAAGCACCAGTCACCGGTTCTCCAGCGAAAAGGTGGATGCTGGCGATTTACACACTGCAGAATGTACAGTCTGCGGTTATGTGGGGAAATTCAGCCACAATATGAGACAAGATACCGACAAAAGCGTCTCCGTCACCTGCCTGGTGGACGGTGAACGCTGGACCTACTGTACAGAATGCGGCAAAGAAGAATGTGTTGTAACGCCAAAGAGTGAACAATATCATTTCTTCACCAATTGGAAAAAAATTGACGAAGAAACCCACACCCGCACATGTCTGCACTGCCAGAAAGAGGAAGTAAGCGCTCACAGTTTGGAATCGTTTTTCTCTATACTTCCTACGGCAGACCATCCCGGCGTTTGGACCACCACATGTATCTTCTGCGATTATATGCACAGAGAAGAAGTCCTCTATATCCCAGGTGATATTGACCGCAATGGCCAAGTCAACCGGGACGATGTGGCAGCGCTGCTATTGCACGTTTCTATGCCGGCAGCATTCCCTCTAAACATCCCGGCAGATTATAACGGCGACGGTCTTGTGACCCGTGACGATGTAATTCAACTTCTGCTGCACGTTTCTATGCCCGACGCCTTCCCCTTAAACAGTTGACAGCGGGCGAGGAATTATTTACAATGAAACAGTAATCCCTTTGTAGGGAAGGGGCAATGCCCTGTCTCTACAGAAAATCCTATAATTCATAAAAAGGAGAAAAAATATGAAAAAGATTATCGGTTTGTTCTGCTTGCTGCTTGCACTGACAATGCTGGCACTGCCTGTATTTGCTGTCAGCGGAAGCGTATCTCTGAGTGCATCCTCCAAGAGCCTGAACCGGGGTGATAGCTTTACTGTTACCGCAAAGCTCAGCAGCTCCGATGCCATCGCTCTGGGTACTGTAGTTTTGAACTATGATTCCAGCGTGTTTGAAATGACCGGCGGCAGCTGCAATGTTTCCGGCGCATCCATCGGCCAGGTCATCCCCGGCAACAATGCCGGCACCTTTATGTTCAGCGGCGATCCCAAGGTGGTTTCCGGTACGATTTTCACCTTCAATATGAAAGTGAAAGAGAATGCCCCTGTAGGCAGCCATACCATCTCCTCCACCGCATCCATCGGTGTTTCCACCGGCGAGGGCATCTCCTCCGGCTCTGTTACGGTAGAGGTCATCTGTAAGCACACCTTCGGCGCCTGGACTGAGGCTGCTGACGGTCATAGCCAGACCTGCTCCAAGTGCGGTACAGTCAACACCGAAGCCCACAAGTGGAACAAGGGCACCGTGACCCTGCAGCCCACCTGCAGCGCAGAGGGCAAGAAGGAATTCTCCTGCACCGTCTGTAATGCAACCAAGGAGGAAGCAGTTGCTGCTACCGGCAAGCATACCTTCGGCAATCTGACTGCTGTAGACGACAATAATCATAAGGATACCTGCTCCACCTGTAATCAGGCTGTAACCGAGGCCCACACCTGGAACAAGGGCACTGTTACCCAGCAGCCCACCTGTAAAGAAGAGGGCATCAAGACCTTCACCTGTACCGGCTGTAAGCACACCAAGACCGAACCTGTTGCAGCAACCGGCAAGCATACCTTCGGCAACCTGACTAAGGTTGACGACAACAACCATAAAGACACCTGCTCCGTCTGTAAAGAGGAAGTCGTCGAGGCGCACACCTGGAATAAGGGCACTGTGACCAAAAAGGCAACCTGCGCAGAAGAGGGCGAAAAGACATATACCTGCACCGGCTGTAAGGCAACTAAGACAGAAAAAATCGAAAAGCTGACCACCCACACCTGGAGCAAGTGGCAGAAGACTGACGATGCTTCCCATAAGCGTACCTGTACCGTTTGTGCAGTAGAAGAAAGCGGCGATCATAGCTACAATACATATTGGAGCAAAGATAAGAACAACCACTTCCACGAATGCTCTGTCTGTAAGGACCAGAAGGACGCTGAAGCCCACATTCCCGGTCCTGAAGCAACCGAAAAGAATCCCCAGACCTGCACCGTCTGTAAGTATGTGATCAAGCCTGCCCTGGAGCATATCCATGAGTATGCCGAGGAATGGACTACCGATGAAAACGGTCACTGGTATGTATGCTCCGGCTGTGAAGAAAAGGGCGAGTATGCCGACCATGATTTTGAAAATGCCTGCGACCCGGATTGCGCTGTTTGCGGTTTTGCAAGAGAAACCGAACATACATATGCAGAAGCCTGGGCAACCGATAAGGACAGCCATTATCACGAATGTACCGGCTGCGGTGATATCCAGGACCAGGATGCCCATATCCCCGGCGATCCGGCTACTGCGGAATCTGCCCAGCTTTGTACCGTCTGCGGCTATGAGATTGCTCCTGCCTTGGAGACTGAGGCGACTGAGCCTGTGATTACCATTGGCGCAGAAGAAACACCTTTCCCCTGGTGGATCGTGATTGTCATCGGCGCTGCCGCAGTCGTTGTGATTGCAGTAGTTGTCATCATCAAAAAGAAGAAATAATCCTTGATCGAATTCCCCCTGTGGTAAAAACCACAGGGGGATAAATTTTGCAAGGAACGGCTTTGCGCCGTTCCTTTTTTTATATCCACCGGATTCCGACTGTAAATTTCCTTTCCGGAGGATATATTGGATTTGTTACCAAAGAAGGGAGGAAACAAATTGCATTTGACAAGCATTTTACAAAACGGTCAGCTTACGATTATGCTCACAGGAGAAATTGACCATCACTGTGCAAAAAAGTATATCGGGATCATCGAAGGGAAAATTGAGGCGTATAATCCGAAAATTTGCGTTTTGGATTTTCGGGAGGTGAATTTTATGGATTCATCCGGCATTGCGGTGGTGATTAACGCCCTGCGGGCCGTGACCCGGATAGAAGGAAAGCTGATGCTCTCGGAGCTGAAAGATCAGCCGATGAAGGTCTTGCGTACATCGGGAATTGATAAATTGGTAGATATTAAGGAGGTATTGACTTGAAATTTGATAATTATATGACTTTGGAGTTTCCCAGCAGATCCTGCAATGAATCCTTTGCCCGGTCTGCGGTGGCGTGTTTTGCGGCGCAGATGGACCCAACACTGGAGGAACTGGGCGACATCCGCACGGCCGTATCCGAAGCGGTAACAAACTGCATTGTCCATGCCTATCCGGAAGGATACGGAACGATAATTTTACGCTGCCGGGTTTTAAAAGATAATGTTTTGGATATCGTAATAAAGGATAAAGGCGTTGGTATTACCGATCTGGAGCAGGCGAAACGTCCTATGTTTACAACAGGAGGTTCTGACCGAAGCGGTATGGGTTTTACCATTATGGAAAGCTTTATGACCAGCTTTGAGGTTACCTCTGCCCCGGGGAAGGGCACAACCGTACATATGCGTAGAAGATTGCAGCGGCGCAGATGAACAGTACGGAAGAATTGATTGCCCGATGCCAGGCAGGCGACCAGGAGGCCAAAGAAGCAATCTTAAATGAGAATACGGGTTTGATATGGTCTGTTGTGCGGCGATTTACGGGAAGGGGAACAGAACCGGAGGATCTGTACCAGTTGGGGTGCCTTGGTTTTATCAAAGCGGTAGATGGCTTTGATCTTCAGTTCGGCACGCAGTTTTCCACATATGCAGTACCGAAAATAGCCGGTGAGATCCGTCGGTTTCTCCGTGACGACGGGGCAGTAAAAGTTTCCCGGAGTGTAAAGGAACGGGCTGCACAAATCAAAGCAGCCAGAATGACGCTGCTCAGCGAATTGGGCAGAGAACCCACCCTGGGAGAGATTTCCGATCAGACCGGTTTTTCTGCAGAGGAGATTGCCGAGGCAGAAACGGCAACATCTGCGGTGGAATCCATTCACCAAACTACCGGAGAGGATGGTTTTTGCTTGGAAAGCGTGCTCACGGATACGGAATCGGAGGAAAGACTTTTGGAGAAGGTGTCTTTGCGGCAAGCCATTGAAAAATTGCCGGAAAAGGAGGGCTTGGTTATTAAATTGCGGTTTTTCCACGGGCTAACCCAGGAACGTGTGTCGAAAGTTTTATCTGTCAGCCAGGTACAGGTGTCCCGAATTGAAAAAAGAGCCTTGGGAAAATTGCGGGAAATGATGGAGTAATGGCCGAGAAATTTTGCATAAATACTTGCATGAAAGGGAAATAACTGTTATAATGTGATGTAAATATGTGTAAATAGAAGGCGGAGAGTTTTTTATGTCCGAACCGCAATATCGGCTGGAAGGCATTGTCCATACCCGAAATCAGGGTATGGAGGACTTTGAAGGTCCGTTGGATGTTATATTCCTGCTGCTGAGTAAAAATAAAATAGAGATTCAGGATGTATCCATTACCGCCATTTTGGAGCAGTATTTAGCCTATCTTGATGAGATGAAGCGGCTGGATATGGAGATAGCCAGCGAATTTATAACTATGGCATCCCACTTAATGGTCATTAAAACCAAGATGCTCCTGTCCGCTGCCGAGCAGGCTGAGGCGGAAACAGAACTGGATATTCTGCGTCAATCCCTGATCGAGCGCCAGCGCAAGGAAGCCATTGAGCAGATCCGGATCGCCATTTCTGTCCTGGAACCCCGAAATGAGGTAGGTCGCTGCATCTTTACCAAGCAGCCGGAGCCCTTGCGCCGGGATGAGACCTACCGCTATAAGCACGAGCCGGAGGATATGCTCCGTGCGCTGGACGAGATTTCCGAAAGAAATCAGCGTCAATTGCCCCCTCCCACCGTGAACTTCCGCGGTATCGTTGGCAAAGAGCCTTACCCCGTAACCAAGAAAGCAACGGAGCTCATCCGCCGCCTGGTTCTGCGGGGCATCGACAGGCTGAAGAACCTGTTCAAAGGAAGTAAGAGCCGTACTGAAATTGTTGCAACATTTATTGCAATTTTGGAACTGTGTAAAACCAATTCCGTCATTTTGGAAGACGATGACACCGGCGAAAATCCCAATGTCCGTTTGGTAAAGGAGCCGGAAAAAGAGATTGAGGAGATGACTTAATGGAATACGAACAATTGCAGAGGGCCATTGAAGCCATCTTGTTTGCAGCCGGAGAGCGTATTGAAATTTCCCGCCTTGCGGCTGTTCTGGAAGCAGACCCCAAGGATGTGGAAAAGGCAGCAGATGCGCTTGCTGATGAATTATCCTTTGCCCGCAGGGGAATCCGTATTCTCAAGTTGGAAAAGGGCTATCAGATGGTATCTTCCGGCGAAATGGCAGATTATATTACTGCTGCACTGGAAACCAGAAAACCGCCGAAGCTGTCCTCCTCCCAGCTGGAGGCGCTGACCATCGTTGCCTACTACCAACCGGCAACAAAAGCTATGGTCGAGCAGATCCGCGGCGTGGACAGCTCCTATTCCATCGGCGCACTTTTAAACAAAAAGCTGATCGAGGATGCAGGACGTCTGAATGTTCCCGGACGACCTATCCTGTATCGCACGACCCCCAATTTCCTCCGTACCTTCGGCTTGAGTTCTTTGGATGAACTGCCTGAGATTGAAAAGGTCAATTTGGGAGAACCTATTATGGTAGAAGAGGATCAGCAAACTATCCCCGAAGTTGTGGGCGAAGTGGTAACCTGGGAGGAAAACTGATGTCCGGCTGGCTGATTGCGTTGTGGATTGTGCTGACAGTGCCTGCGTTGCTTCCGTTGATACCGGTTCGGCTGAATATCATTTACGATCAGGAAGGCTTGTCGTATAAGCTTTTCTTTGGACTTCTGAAGATCAAACCGGAGTGGCTGGAATCAGAAGAAGGACTCAAACCTCGGCTGCAGCGGGATGCCAAGGTGATCACCCGAAAGGCAAAAGCTGCTGCAACGAAGAAAGACGGCGGAGAGCTGTCGCAGTTTTGGCCGTTCTTGGAGGCATTGGGGAAGTTTTTGAACGATCTGCGCAAGAAGGTCCGGGTAAAAAAACTGGATCTTGATCTGGTTATGGGCGGTGATGACCCCTGCGAACTGGCGCTGAGCTACGGTAAAGCGTGGGCAGCAGTGGGGAATATCCTGCCTCTGCTGGAGAGAATATTTGTAATCAAAAAGCAGAATGTTCAGGTCCATTGCGATTTCAACGCCCAATCCACCAAGGTCTATCTTCGGCTGAATGTAGCGATGACCTTGTTTCGTTTGATCAGCTGGCTTGCACGGTACGGTATTCCTGCATACCGTGAATATGAAAAAATTACAAATATAGATGAAGGCGGTGCCGAAAATGAATAATAATGTTTCCAATATGCTCGAGAGCACAATGGCAAAATTGCGTGAGATGGTGGATGTCAATTCCGTAGTAGGCGATCCTATTGTTGTCGATAGCAGCGTAACCATCATTCCTATTTCCAGAATTACAGCCGGTTACGCCGGCGGCGGTTCGGATTTTGTGCCGAAGAATGCTTCTTCCCACGGCAATCCCTATGGCGGCGGTGTGGGCGCTGGCTTGAATGTCACCCCCATTGCTTTTTTGATTATCAAAGAGGGCAATGTCCGTATGCTGCCTGTGGCACTGCCTGCCAATACAACAGCGGATAGACTGGTTGAGATGATTCCTGAAACATTGGATAAAATCGTGGAATTTATCGATTCCAAAATGGAGAAGAAAAAGGAAAAAGAAATCGAAGAATGATTCATAGCATCCCGGTTATACTAAATCGGGGTGATGGAAATGAAACGAATTTTTACCGGGATGGTGGCGGCGCTGCTTGCTGCCATCCTTTTTACCCCTTATACCGCGAGTGCTGTTTCTGCGCAGCAGGCAATTGTGGTGGACGGGCAAACCGGTCAGGTACTTTTTGAAAAGAACCCGGACAGGCAATCGCTGATTGCCAGTACAACGAAAATTATGACAGCGCTGATCGTTTGCGAGCAGTGCAATGTCCTGGATCGAATGGAAATTCCCAAAGAGGCAGTGGGAATAGAGGGGTCTTCTATGTACCTGAAAGAAGGGGAAGTCCTGACGGTGCAGGAGCTGCTTTACGGACTGATGCTCCAAAGCGGCAATGATGCAGCTGTGGCATTGGCAATCTATTGCGGCGGAACAGTTTCGGATTTTGCGGAACTGATGAACGATAAAGCCCATCGTCTGGGAATGGAAAATACCCATTTTGTCAATCCCCACGGCTTAGATGCTCCGGATCATTATTCTACTGCAAGAGATCTTGCGATTCTTGCAGCCTATGCTATGAATAACCCTGTTTTTGCCCGTACTGTTTCGGCAAAAACAGTTACGATAGGTCAGCGGTATCTGCGCAATCACAATAAACTTTTGTGGCAGGTGGAGGGCGCAGACGGCGTAAAAACCGGCTTTACCAAAGCTGCCGGGCGGATTTTGGTGTCCAGCGCGGTGCGGCAGGGCAGACGGCTGATTGCCGTTACCATCAATGCGCCGGACGATTGGAACGATCATAAAAAACTGTTGGAACAGGGCTTTTCGGAGTATACACCCCAGACCTTGGTATCTGAAGGGGATATCCTTGGCACAGTAGAGGTTGCCGGCGGTGAAGCCGGAGATGTTTCGGTGCTGGCAGCAGAAGAATTTGTATATGCCCTGCGAAAAGAGGAAACCTGGCATATCCAGCTTCCGCCTCCGGGCTTTGTCTATGCTCCGGTTGTACGGGGGGAGAGTGCCGGTTATGCCCATATTTTTGTGGAAGGAAAAGCTGTTGGTAAGATCCCACTTACCTATGCAGATACCGTGGAAATGGAAACTGTTCCTGCGGTGCCTTGGTGGAAACGGATCTTTAGTGGAGGACGGCAATGACAGAACGAATACAAAAGATATTGTCCCAACGGGGCGTGTGTTCCCGACGGCAGGCAGAGCAGCTCATTGCTGAAGGCCGTGTGACCTGCAATGGGCAGGTTTGCGTTCTGGGGCAAACAGCGGATGCAGATATGGATCGCATTGCGGTAGACGGAAAGGAACTTCCGTCTGCCGGTGCGGCTGTGTACATAATGCTCAATAAGCCCAAGGGCTATGTAACAACTCTGTCTGATGAAAAGGGCAGGAAAAATGCCGCAATGCTTGTGTCGGACTGCGGACAAAGGGTTTACCCTGTGGGAAGACTGGATATGGACTCCGAGGGTCTGCTGCTTTTTACAAATGATGGGGATTTTGCCAATTGTATGATGCACCCCAGCCACAGGATCGACAAGGTGTATTGGGTGGAAGTCACCGGCTTTTCTGAGGAAAATTTAAAAGCACTTAAAAAGCCAATTACCCTTGATGGCTATAAGATTGCGCCGCCTCAGGTGCAGCTTGTCAGCGCTTGCAATGATCGTGCGGCTTTGCTGATTACCATTCACGAAGGCAGAAACCGGCAGGTGCGCCGAATGTGCGCCAGAGCCGGAATGCAGGTAAAACGCCTGGTGCGAATCCAGGAGGGAACACTGAAATTGGGGAATCTTTCTGCAGGAAAATGGCGTTATTTAACCCAACAGGAGATCGGAGAGATAAAAAGATGAACGAGGATATTCTTTCAATACTGGAATATAAAATGCCTACCTTTTCCAAGGGGCAAAAGCGCATTGCGTCTTTAATTTGCGAATCCTACGATAAAACTGCCTTTATGACCGCCAGCAGTTTGGGAAAACAGGCTGGTGTTTCCGAATCCACAGTGGTTCGGTTTGCTATGGAGCTTGGCTATGAGGGATACCCCCAGATGCAGAAGGCTATGCAGGAAATGGTGCTGAACAGACTGACCTCTGTGCAGCGCATTGAGGTTGCCAATGACCGCCTGGGCGATCAGGATGTGATCTCCATGGTGCTGCATTCTGATATGGAAAAGCTTCGCCAGACCGATGAGAACCTGAACCGGGAGGCATTCACCGCAGCGGTCAATGCCATTCTCAAAGCCAAGCGGATCTATATTCTGGGTGTTCGTTCCGTGGCGCCGCTGGCAAACTTCCTGGGCTATTATCTGAACTATATGTTCAATAACGTCCACGTGCTGTCCGGCCTGAGCGCCGGTGAAATGTTCGAGAAAATCGTGGGTGTCAACGAAGAGGACGTGGTCATCGCCTTCTCCTTCCCTCGGTATTCCGCTTCCACCACCAAGGGCGCCCGATACTGCCGCAGCGCCGGAGCCACCGTCATCGGCATCACCGACAGCCGGGAATCTCCCCTGGGCCAGTGCAGCGACCACGTGCTGTTGGCCAAGAGCGACATGGTGTCCCTGGT
>JAZRLK010000134.1:0-7218 GCA_045646805.1 Faecousia sp. | reverse complement strand
AGCAGTGGTCTTCTTCGTGATGATGGTGCTCGTGGTGGTCGTGACCGCAGCAGCAGTGCTCTTCTTCGTGATGATGATGGTGTTCGTGGTGATCGTGACCGCAGCAGCAGTGATCTTCTTCGTGATGATGGTGCTCGTGATGGTCATGACCGCAGCAGCAATGATCTTCCTCGTGATGATGATGGTGCTCGTGGTGGTCGTGACCGCAGCAGCAATGATCCTCTTCGTGGTGATGATGGTGATGGTGGTGTACCTCTTCTTCCATCTTTTTCAGCTCCTCAGAAACGGAACTGCTTCCTTCCATAGCTGCCAAAATCTGCTGACCGGTAAGCTGATCCCAGGGAGTCGTCACCACAGCGGCGTGATCGTTGTGCTCACGGAGCATTTCCACAGCCTTATCCAGCTTGTCCTGAGGGATGCTGTCGGTACGGGAGAGGATAATGGTAGAAGCGGTTTCTACCTGGTTGTTATAAAATTCACCGAAGTTGCGCATATAAACCTTGACCTTGCTTGCATCCACAACCGCAACGGTATAGCCAAGCTGCACACCCTCAACCTTTTCCACAGCGGCGATCACATCGGACAGCTTACCCACGCCGGAGGGCTCAATAATGATGCGGTCCGGGGCATAGGTATCCAAAGCTTCCTTTAAAGCCTTGCCAAAATCGCCCACCAAGGAGCAGCAGATACAGCCGGAGTTCATCTCCGTAATATTGATGCCTGCATCCTGCAAAAAGCCGCCATCAATGCCGATCTGACCAAATTCATTTTCGATCAGCATCAGCTTTTGACCTGCATAAGCTTCCTTCAGCATTTTCTTAATCAGCGTTGTTTTGCCGGCGCCTAAAAAGCCGGAATAAATATCAATGGTAGTCATACTTTTCGCTCCTTTTTATTATCTGCCTACCATTATACCACAATATAAAATTTTTTCCACAGAAAATTACAGCTGTTTTTAAATAAGAATTTACCTTAGCAAAATGCGCGTAGCGCCTTGCCTCCCTCGTTATGAGGGAGGTGGATTCGCCGTAGGCGAAGACGGAGGGAGTTTACTATCTTAAGAAGCACACTCCCCCAGTCACCTTCGGTGACAGCCCCCTCAAAACGAGGGGGCCAAGGGATTGTGCGTCTTTCGTTAGCACGATGAACAATCATTTAGTAGAACCGGAGGGTTTCGTTTTCCATAACGCAGCGGATTTTTGACGGTTTTTTATGGCAGGATAAGAGCATTTCCGCCAGGGGCGCTTCCACTCGCTCCTGCACCAGCCTGCGCAGATTTCTTGCGCCGCCCTTGGCAGTTCCGGCTGCACCGATGGATGCCGCCAGTCCATCGGGCAGGGATAACTGGATTCCGTTTGCCTGAACACGCTGCTTCAGCTTTTTCAGATATTTATCGGCAATGCACTCTAAATCCTTGTTTTCCAGCTTTTTAAAGCAGACCACTGCATCCAGCCGCCCCAAAAACTCCGGTGCAAAATGCCCCTTCAGCGCATCCATCGTTCTGCCGGAAAGGTCGGCAGGCTGAAATCCCAGACCTTCGGTTTTTAGTTCGCCGCCCACATTGGAGGTCATCACAACCACCGCGTTTTGGAAGCTGACTCTCCGCCCTGTAGAATCGGTCAGCACCCCTTCTTCCATAATTTGCAGCAAAATGCCGCATACATCGGGATGGGCTTTTTCCAGTTCGTCCAGCAAAACCAGGCAGTAAGGTCTGCGTCGGACTGCCTCGGTGAGCTTGCCGCCTTCCTCATAGCCCACATAGCCCGGAGGTGCGCCGATCAGCCGCGCCACTGCGTGTTTTTCCATAAACTCCGTCATATCCAGGCGGATCATAGCTTCCTCTTTGCCGTACAATTCCCGTGCCAGCACCCGGCAAAGCTCTGTTTTTCCAACGCCTGTCGGACCGGTCAAAAGCAGGCTTGCCACAGGTCTGTTTTCCTCCCGAATTCCGGAAAGACCGGTGCGCACTGCCTTACAGACCTGCGTTACTGCCGCATCCTGCCCCATAATCTGCCCTTTGACCGTTTCCTCCAAATGCAGCAGACGATGGCGCATATTTTCGGAAAGTCTGCCTACCGGAATCCCGGTGCGCATAGACACCGCCCAGGCAATATCCCCTGCGGTTACGGTTTTGGTACGCCGGGTATCTACCGCTTTTGCCGCAATTTTCTGCATTTTATCCCGGATTTCGGCCGCCTTTTCAAACTGGCTGCTTTTTACAGCGTCGGTCAGCTCCTGTTCCAAAAGCAGCCTGGTATTCTGCCGTACGGCAAACATATCCTCCATCCGCAGGTGAGATGCGCCTTCGTCCACCAGATCAATGGCCTTATCCGGCAGATACAGATCCGGCAGATACCGCACGGAAAGACGCACCGCTTCACTCAGTGCTTCATCGGTGATCCGCACCCGATGATGCCGCTCCAAGCCGGGACGCAATCCCCGCAGAATTTCCATTGTGCCATCCTCCGTTGGCTCTTCCACCCGTACCGGGCGGAAACGCCGCTCCAAAGCCGGGTCTTTTTCGATGTATTTGCGGTATTCATCCAGAGTAGTCGCACCCAGCATCTGCAATTCTCCACGCCCCAGCATAGGTTTGAAAATGTTCGCCGCATCGATAGCACCCTCTGCAGCACCGGCGCCCACAATGGTATGCATTTCGTCAACAAACAAAATCACATCTGCGCTGCGGCGAATCTCCGCCAGCACATCCCGGAGCCTTTCTTCAAATTCTCCCCGATATTTGGTTCCTGCCACCAGATTTGCCATATTCAGGCTGACCAGCCGCTTGTTTTTCAGCTGCGGCGGCACATTCCCCGCCGCCATACGCTGAGCAAGGCCCTCGGCAATGGCAGTTTTTCCCACACCCGGCTCGCCAATGAGCGCAGGATTGTTTTTATTCTTACGGCACAAAATCCCAATCACCGTATCAATCTCCTGCTGCCGCCCGATCACCGGTTCCATAGCGGCCGCTTTCTGAATCAGATCCTCACTGAATTGATCTAAAAGTTTCGTAGTAAACGCCTCCCTTTTTAAATTCCCTTCTGCGCGCTGATGCAAAATTTCCACTGCTTTGGAAAACAGCTGCTCTTTGTCCACTGCGCTGTACGCTAAAAGCTCACTTGCGGCATTATCATTCTGCCGCAGCAGAGAAAGCAGAATATGCACCGGTTGAATTTGACCGGTTCCCTGCACCAGGGCTTCTGTCCGCGCGCCTGATAAAATCCGCTGCGCCTGATGGGAAAATCCTTGAGGCAAGGGCAGCTTCGGCGTACCCACACCCCACAGCACCACAATCAATTTCTCTAAAAAGCTTGCCGTTGCACCGGAAAAACGAAGCATCTGACCGGGAAATCCGGCATCGACAGAAAGCGCCAGAAGAAGATGCTCGCTGCCCACATAGCTGTAGCCCATAGACCGGGCATATTCTGCCGCCGTGAGCAGCAGCCGCTGGGTTTCCGGTGTGTAACGCATACGCCTTTTCCCCCTCTCAACTCATCGGGAGATTGTTGCCAATGCTGTTAAAAAATATACCGCTCTTTTTTTAAAAAAACGATTGCATTTTGGCAAATATCTGTTAAAATAGATTTGCAGTCGGGAGACCGGCTGTTTTAACAATACTTAATTGGAGGGAAAATCATGGCTTACATCATTACTGACGCTTGCGTTAAGTGCGGCAGCTGCGCTGATAACTGCCCCGTAGAGGCCATCGCTGAGGGCGACGAGAAGTACGTCATCGATGCTGACATCTGCGTCAACTGCGGCAGCTGCGTCGACAACTGTCCTGTTGAAGCAATCGAGGAAGACTGATTCTCCGATCTTGCTATCCGCCTGCGCTCCGGATTCCCGGCGGCGCAGGTTTTTTTCTAATTCCTGATTTTTTCTGCCGGCACACGCCTACATATAAACGATCCTGGGGGGATATGTTTGGAAAAACTGCATAACGGTTTTACGTTAGAATTGTGTGAAGGCGCATTTCCTTTAAGCACGGATTCCATTGCCCTTTCCGGCTTCGCCAAACTGCCGAAAAACGCCAAAGTTTTAGATTTGGGCGCAGGCTGCGGCACGCTGGGTCTACTGCTGTGCGCCCGGTATGACGATTGTGCCGTTACCGGCATAGAACTAACGGAAAATGCCCACGAAATGGCGCTGCACAACGCCCAAATCAACGGCGTAGCCCATCGTTTAACCAGTATATGCCGGGATCTGAAAACCATCCCGGAATTTTTGAAGGCCGGTTCTTTCCATACCTGTATTGCAAACCCACCATACTACACCGGAGGTCCCAAAAGTGGTACACTACCCCTTGCACGGCACACCGATGCCTGCGATTTGCCGGATTTATTCCGGGCCGCAGCCTGGGCTTTGCAATACGGCGGCGACTTTTATCTGGTGCATAAGCCGGAGCAATTGGGAGCCATTTGCTACCACGCCGGTATCCATAAATTAGAACCCAAACGGCTGCTTCTGCTGCGGCACAAAGAAGATGGTCCTGTCAGCCTGATCCTTCTGCAATGCCGAAAAGGAGCAAAGCCGGGAATGGTCTGGGGAGAGGCTTTTTTGCGTCACGCCGACGGCAGTCCCAGCCAATATTACAAAGAACTTTATCATCTGTAAGGAGGTCACCCAATGGCCGGAATGTTATACCTTGTCCCCACCCCCATCGGTAATTTAGGGGATATTTCCATTCGCTGCAGGCAAACTCTGGAAGAAGCGGATTTCATTGCCGCAGAGGATACCCGGGTCACCTTGAAGCTATTAAACCATTTGGGCATCAAAAAAAGCCTTGTCAGCTACTACGAGCATAACAAGACCCAAAAAGGCAATCAGATCGTGGAGCGGATTCTTGCGGGCGAAACCTGTGCATTGGTGTCCGATGCAGGCAGTCCAGCCATCTCTGATCCCGGCGAGGATTTGGTAAAGCAATGCGCTGCCCAGGGCATTACAGTTTGCGCCATTCCCGGACCCTGCGCCGTGATTACGGCTTTGAGCATTTCCGGGCAAGCTACCGGCAGATTCTGCTTTGAAGGCTTTTTGTCCACCGCCAAGAAAAGCCGCCGGGAGCATCTGGAAAGCCTAAAAAATGAAAAGCGGACAATGATCTTCTACGAAGCACCCCATAAGCTGCCTGCCACTTTGGAGAGTATGGCAGAAGCCTTTGGCGGCGACCGTCCTATCAGCTTATGCCGGGAGCTGACCAAGCTCCACGAAGAAGTGATCCGCACAACTTTGAATGGTGCCATTGAATTGTATCAGCAGCAAGCACCCAAGGGAGAATTTGTGCTGGTGGTTGCCGGTGCGCCGGAGCAGGTGGAAGAAACCGCCACCACCCAGGATGCCAAAAGCCGTGTGGAGGAATTGATGGCGCAGGGAATGAGCAGGAAGGACGCAGTCAAGCAGACTGCCCAAGAACTGAACCTGCCGAAAAACACCGTCTATGACGCAGCGTTATCAATTGAAAATTGATAATCCGTTTGCATAATTTTACATCCCTCGGGCAAAATACTGCCGGAGGGATGTTTTTATGACCGAAAAGCAGTATGGAAAATTGGTAAAAGATATGTCGCCCAAGTCCCCGATTTTGAAAAATTGTCTGAAAGCCTTCTTGGTAGGCGGTCTCATCTGCACGCTGGGACAGGCCCTCATCAACCTGTACGGCAACTGGGGCTTGGATCAGGAAAAAGCCTCCTCTGCCGCTTCTATGACATTGGTTGCCCTTTCTGCGCTTTTTACCGGCTTGAGCCTGTACGATAATCTTGCTAAACACGCCGGAGCCGGCACATTGGTTCCCATCACCGGTTTTGCCAACGCCGTTTCCTCCGCCGCCGTGGAATTTAAAACCGAAGGTTTCATCCTTGGCGTGGGTGCAAAGATGTTTACCATCGCCGGCCCGGTGATTGTGTATGGCGTGAGCGCAAGTGTTGTTTATGGATTGATTTATTGGATATGTAAAATGGTAACGGGCGGTTAATAACCGCCCCTACAAGGTTGATCGTAGGGGCGGATATCATCCGCCCGTCAATGTTCGATAGCATTTCCCGTAGGGGCAACTGCGGTCGCCCCTTTATTCTAACGAAAAGGCTTGACCGATTTGGTCAAGCCTTTTCGTTATGGTAAAAATACAATAGCATTTCATTTCGGATCCAATGAGATATATTTATCACATTTCTATTGACAAGAAATAATTTTGTGATATAATTATCACAAAAGAGATAAATATGTCACATAACGGAGGTATTTATGAAAAAGAAAGAAAGGCTTATTCCTGTTGGTACAAAAATATTTTGGGGGCAAACGGTTATGGGAACATTGTGGATTGGTGCAGGTTTGACTGGCATGTTTGATAACTTGATTTGCAATATCCTAAAAATACTGTTTCTCATGGCGGCTAGTGTTGTGTTGGTCAAGGTTAGCAGAATTGGTCGAATTGGAGATGATGGTGACGAAATGGCCGAGTACAACTATACTAAGGCGCAAGCAAAGGCCGGTGGAGCATTATATATGGTGCTATGCATAGCATCAATCGTGTCTGCACTAGGGTTTGGTTTACTGCAAAATATGGATATTAGTTGGTCGAGAATTATCCCTCTTGTTTTCTTCGTTCTCATGGGTATTCATAATCTGCTGATTGGACTATTCTTCCGGAAACTGGAGGCAGAATAATATGCCTGAATTAACTACGAAAATGTATGAATTCCGAAAAGCTTTGAATATTCAACAGGCGGAGCTTGCTGACCGGGTGGGCGTCCGTAGAGAAACGATAGGAAAACTGGAAAATGGCAAGTATAATCCGTCACTAAAATTAGCTATGGATATCGCAAAAGTTTTTGGTGTGTCGGTTGAAGAAGTTTTCTTTTTTACTGATGAGGAAGACGAAGAATAAAACGATTTAGTCCTAATAGAACACGAATATATGGGTCCTAAGTTGACACAAGCAGAATGCTTCGTTCTCGGCGTCGGCGCAAAGATGTTCCCCTGTTGCGGTGCCCGGTGTACGCCTTGCCGACGGGGCGGCAATCTCCGCACGCAAAACATAGGCAATGAAAACGGGCGGCAGGTTGCCGCCCCTACGTTTACATATTCTCAAAATCCGGCATATCGTATGCCGTGTCCAATTTGATGGGATTGTTTTCAATATATTCCCACACGGCACGATATCCCTGATCGTTTCGTATCACTCGATCGATGAATGATTTCTGCCATATAGAATGCCCAATTTGC
>JAZRLK010000133.1:0-4346 GCA_045646805.1 Faecousia sp. | reverse complement strand
TTTCTGGGGAAGCACAAAAGCAATTCGCAGGCTTAATGATACCATCTGTATCCAGAACGGCTATTCCATCGTTGAGAATCCCAAAGGCAAAGGCAAGTCCTACGACAAATGGCTGGGAGATAAAAAGAAACCTTCTCACCGTGAAAGAATTTGTTTTGCCATTGATGCAGCTCTTGCAAAGAACCCTGTAAACTTCAATGCGCTGCTAGAAATTCTTCAGCAGGAAGGATATGAACTTAAGCAAGGAAAGATTCCCTCCCTCCGCGGGCCGGAACAGAGAAACTATATCCGGATGGACACGCTCGGCGAGAATTACACTCCAGATGTTTTGCGTGCAGTAGTCAAAGGACAGCGTATACATGCTCCAAAAATCCGAAGCAATCAACATATCAACACAGGCAAGCGAAATATTCAGCTCATAATAGATTATCAAACTGCTGTTAATTCCAAAAAAGGTCCAGCATATGAAAACTGGGCCAAGCGATTTAATATGAAACAAGCATCTCAAGCCTTGTTATACCTTCAAGAGCATAATCTTACACAGTATTCCGATTTAGAAAAACAGGCAGCTGCACTCTCTTCTGAATTATCGAAAGCTAGGAAGCAAAATAAGGAAATGGAGGATAAACTTCAAAGAAACGCAGTTACCCAAAAACACATACAAAACTATAAGGAAACCAGAGAGATATATGTAGCATACAGGAAAGCGGGTTATTCTAAAAAATTCCTGGCGGAACATGAATCAGATATCATTCGGCACCAAGCAGCCAAGCGATATTTTGATGAGCTTGGAGTTGAAAAACTGCCCACCACAAAGCATTTAAAAGCTGAATATAAGCAAATATTGACGCAGAAACAGGCAGCCTTCGCACAATACAGAAAAGTAAAAAAAGGTCAGGAGGAATTTCTGACGGTAAAAGCAAACATCGATATCTTGCTAAAAGATAACCCTAAACTTACACAAGTTGTAATAGCAGAACGATAACCCTTCACACAGATAGTGATCCCGGTACAGAATATCCGTACCGGGATTTATTTTTTTATTCTTTTGATTGCAAATGAAGATAGAATTCAGTCAGTTCTGATAGGCTGTTAGTTCTGTTTTTAATCGGGAGAGAATCAAATGTTATTTCACGATAAGGAGTTGATCGTTCCTGGCTCAGTCTTGGATCTATAATTGATACAATTCCTGTGTCTGTGTAATTGCGTATCAATCGGCCAATCCCTTGCTTTAACTTTGTTATCATTTCTGGAACGAGTACATCCATAACAGGATCATTTGCAATGGATGTCTTATAGCTAATAATTGGATCGGGAACTGGGAAAGGTAACCGAAAGATAATCAAATTGGAAAGACTCTTTCCTTCAATACTGATTCCTTCCCAATAAGCACCTGTTCCCAGCAAAACAGAGTTCACGTCGCTGCGAAATTCTTTCATCACTTTATCTTGCGATGATCCTGGCTGTTGAATCAGAATTTTGTATGGTAGCTTTTTCTTTTTGAGTCGTTTGTATACTTCCTCCATATCTGACTTTGACGTAAATAGAATCAGTGCTTTTCCTTCAGATATCTTCAGAATTTTAGCGATCCGCTCTACTGCTTCCTCAACGAACTTATCATGTTCTTTGGTCGGGTGTGGCAAATCATCACAGCAGTAGATCATTGCATGCTCATCATATGGATATGGAGACGGTTTTGGCTCAGACAGAACTGCATACTTATTATCGGGAAAGCCTGTATTATTTACAAAGTACGCATATTGATCTTCCTGATTTTTGCTGGAGCATGTGAGGGTAGCTGATGTAAGAATCGTTTGCACCGGGCCAGCGAAAAAGTTACTATGTATAATGCAATTGGTATTTTTAGGACAAGCTAAAATTTCAACATCTCTGCCATGCCTTTCGATCCATCTCAATAAATCATATGAACCATCGCAAAACTCTTGAAGATCTTCTGCAAGAAAACACAACTCCTCTGTGACATGTGAATCTTTTCTATATCTGCTTCCGAAAGAACTGTAAATATTAATACTCACAGCAATATCATCAATTTGGTCTACCATATCTTCAAGCAATGTGAGAACCGTCTCATCCTCTTTGAAAAAGAATCGTTCTGCACTATCGGCATTGTGCTTTGCTTCTTTAATTTGCTCTGCAATCTGTTTTTCCAAACATGCAAAGAACTCATCTACTATGGTAAAAGTTTTTATGGCTTTTTCCTCTGCAAACACTTTCTCTATGGGCGGCAGTGATTTAATTGCCTCTTGTATTTTAGTAACGATCATGCTTTTGGAAAAACGACTAGTTGTTGCACTACGAACTTTCTCTTCCAGGTTATGCGCTTCGTCAATTACAACCAACTCAGCATTGCATGTAATCAGCCCATCCCTGCCTCTCCTTAGATTCAGAAGATGCGATGTTAAAAAATCCTGGTTGCAAAGTATGATGCCATGGGTTTGTAACAAAGCATTTCGCATTTTTCTATAGCCGCACGAACAGCAACAATGCTCACATGTTTTTTTCCCATACTTCTGAATATTAATTTGCTTCCAAATATGTTGGGGAATTTCCGCTGGGAAGCTCTTCCTGTCATAACAGTTATTCTCCAAACCTTGTTTGATCTCCTCTGCCATCTCAGCCTTGGTTTTATACAAATAGCTTCTTGCTCGTTCATAGCAAACAAAATGCGTTTGACCTTTGGCAAACACTACTTCAGGCGCTATCCCAAGTAATCCTTGTAGGCGTGTAATGTCATTCAATAATTGCTCTTGAAGTGCAATCGTAGATGTAGCAATGATTACCGGTTTCCTGAATGTTTTATTGTACAAAAGAAGAGGAACTAAATAGGCAAATGATTTTCCAATGCCTACACCAGCTTCTACCGCTAAATGCTTCTTTTGGAAAATTGCATCCACAATTTCCATTGCCATATCTAATTGCCCATCACGCTTTTCAAAGCCGTGTTTTACGGGGCCTTCATCGCAAAAGAAAGACATGACTCCCTGGCCAATTTCATAATAACATGCTTGTCTGAACCTTGTACTGTTTTGATACGTTAGATTGTTATACGAGCTAATTATCAACTTATCTCCTTTCGCAGATAATTCTCGTATCTTTCATATCTGCTTTCACTTAATTTTAGCTACCAATATTGTAATGGACGTTTTTCTCAAGTGCAATTTTGTGACCAACATAATCGTTCGACTAAGTTTGACAATATCTTTAACCAGCGATTTTTAATCGCGTAGCCGCAGGTTTATCCTGCATTCCAGAACACATTTGGTGTTCGCCGGGGATTGGGGCGGAGCCTCAACAAGCATAAAAACCTCCGACTTACGCGCTTCGCGGATTCGGAGGTTTTGAGCGTGTGTTTAAACACAAGCATTGCTTGCCAAGTTTCTTTCATTATTTTTTCGTTATAACTATCTTTTTCTTATTTCTGATCGTTATACTAAGTGAAAGCGCTTTTTAGTCTACCAGAGAGGAGGAAAAACATGGATGCGGATTTCTTACTTTTACATCGGATGCGGCATGGTGATGATCAGGCCATCGAGGATTTCGTGCGAAAATATTACCCCATGATCCTGCGGTATTGTCAGTTACATATCCAGGATTTAGGTTATGCCGAAGATCTGACACAGGAAACCTTCGCCCGGTTTTTCCGTACGCTCAATCAGTATCAGCACTACGGTAAAGCGGCCAACTATCTGTACGTGATTGCAGGTAACCTGTGCAGAGACCATCACAAGAGGCCGGACGATATCCCTATGGAAGAGCTGCCGGAACAGCCGGTATATCAGATGGAAACCCTGGATCTGCGGCTGGATATCCACCGGGCATTGGAGCAACTTCCCCCAGAACTTCTGGAAGTGACCATTCTGTATTTCTTCCAGGAGCTGAAGCAAAAAGAGATAGCCAGAATCCTTGGTGTCGGTCTGCCACTTGTGAAATACCGGATCAGACGAGCCAAAGATTTATTGGAGCAATTGATTGGAAAGGAGGACGCAACATGAGAAAACAGTTTACATGTGATATTCCCATCAATGAAGAAAAGGTCAAGGAAACCATTGCCACTTCCAAAGCCGCTTTCCTTTCCGGAGAGTCGGAGCAAATGGTTTCTCCTGGCGAATTTCTTATCATGCAGAGCAGGCTGATTCAGAAACGCTGGTGGTTCCTACAGGGATTGATGCTCGCCATTGTATGCCTGTTCCTGTGCCACATGGAAACGGATTATCTGGTCCGCCGTGCGCTTGGTCTGGCAGGCCCGTTGTTCATGATCCTGCTCCTCCCGGAACTCTGGAAGAATCGGAATTTCGATGCTATGGAAGTAGAATGCACAACCTACT
>JAZRLK010000132.1:0-47488 GCA_045646805.1 Faecousia sp. | reverse complement strand
TATGATGCCCTTTATGATATGCTTGGACCGGAAGTGTTCCAGAAATATCAGGAACGGGGCTCCATCGAGGTTGCACCTTTGGCGTATATGCGTGGCAGAACACTCGATGACAGTTTTATCATTTTGGATGAGGCACAAAATACGACACGGGAGCAAATGAAGATGTTTTTGACCAGATTGGGATTTGGTTCCAAGATCGTTATTACCGGCGACGTAACGCAGATCGACCTTCCTGGTGATAAAACCTCTGGACTGAAAGACGCCATTCGGGTTCTGGAGGGTGTTAAGGATATTTCTATTTGTACGCTGACTTCTGCGGATGTAGTTCGTCACGCGCTGGTTCAAAGAATCATCAATGCCTATGAAAAGGCAGAACAGAAGCGACAGGCTCAAAAACCGGATCCTGCCAAGCGGTATAAGAGGAAAAATACCTATGAGAAATAAAATCAATATTCACTTTGCGTTCTTTACTTTCCGCAGAGCTTCCGTTGCTGCAATTGTAAAAAAATGTATTGAAGCAACATTACAGGCTGAGCATATCGCTGCGGATTGTGAAATTAATGTTCTGATTACAAAAGATCCCGGAATCCACGAAATTAACTTGTCCAGCAGAAATATTGATAAACCCACAGATGTTTTAAGTTTCCCGATGTTTGAATTGAAGGCTGGAGATCCCCCCTCAGACTGGTCTGAGTATGTTGATCCTGGCACAGAACTGTGCCCTCTGGGAGATATGGTGATCTCCCTGGAGCGTGCTGCTGCGCAAGCCAAGGAGTTTGGTCACAGCCTTCGTCGGGAGATTGGATATCTAACGATCCACTCCGTTTTGCACCTATTAGGCTATGACCATTTGGACGAAGGTCCACAAAAAGCACAAATGCGCGCCCGGGAAGAGGCAATTGCTGCAACAGTTCCCGGTGTAAACAGATAAAGGAGTTATATATGAAAACAAAAACTGCTATGATTACAATTGCAGGCAGACCCAATGTGGGAAAATCTACCCTGACAAATTTTCTCGTTGGCGAAAAAATTGCAATTGTTTCCAATAAACCTCAGACCACAAGAAACCGCATTTGCGGTATTGTAACCAAGGATGACACCCAGTACGTATTTGTGGATACGCCTGGTTTCCACAAGCCCAGAACCAAACTGGGAGATTATATGGTGAATATCACAAAGGAATCTATTGCAGATGTAGATCTGACATTGTTGATGGTAGAACCGATTGCCTCTGTGGGAGCCCAGGAAGAGGCACTGATACAGCAGCTGCAAGCTCAAAAATGTCCTACCATTTTGGTGATCAACAAAATTGATTCTGTTCAGAAGGATGAGCTTTTGGCAGTGATCGATGCATACTCCCAGGCTGGCATCTTCCAGGCAATTATCCCTGTTTCTGCCAAAACAGGTGATGGTGTAGATGTTCTGCTGGATGAATGCGCCAAATATGCGGTAGAAAGCCCTTTCCTTTTTCCGGATGATATTACTACCGATCAGCCGGAGCGGCAGGTTATGGCTGAGATTATTCGTGAAAAGCTTCTGTGGTGCCTGGATCGGGAAATTCCTCATGGCACAGCTGTTGAGATTACCAAGTTCTCTGAGCGTGATAGCGGCATCATTGATATTGACGCCACGATCTACTGCGAGAAGGCAAACCATAAAGGCATCATTATCGGCAAACACGGCGATATGCTGAAGAAAATTTCCTCTATGTCCCGTGCAGACTGCGAAAAATTTATGGGCACAAAAGTGTTTCTGACAACTTGGGTTAAAGTGAAGGAAAATTGGCGTGACAGCGATTTTCTCATTCGCAACTTCGGTTATAGAGAATAATTACCAAGGTTATCTTTTGCGTTTCTGGCACATCCTAACGTTGGAGGGATGATTATGAACGCACAAGAGTATTGGAAAGTATTTTTAGATTCAGGTATCCCGGAATATTATGTGATGTATAATCGGGCGAAAAAAATGGAGGAGCACCATGTATTTGACGACCCAGGGACTGGTGATTCGGGTCTGCCCCTACAATGATACAGATGCAATGCTTACGGTTTTGACCGCAGAGCAGGGCAGAATATCTGCAAAGGTTCGGGGGCTGCGCAGAAAAAACAGCCCCTTATCTGCTCCTTGCCAGTTGCTGGCCTATGGAGAGTTTACATTTTTTGAATATAAAGGTAGCTTTACAGTTAATGAAGCCCATAGCCTGGAATTATTTGCTGATTTGCGTAAAGATCTGCAAAAATTATCCCTTGGTACTTATTTTGCGCAGGTTGCAGAAATTATTTCTCAGGAAGATTTGCCCAATCCCGAACTTTTATCTCTTACGCTCAATTGCCTTTATGCCCTTTCTAAATTGAATGTTTCCGAAGCAAAGGTGAAAGCGGTATTTGAGTTTCGATGCAGCTGTCTTGCCGGCTACACGCCGGATCTTTTCGGCTGTCGTGTCTGCGGAAACCATACGCCGGATTATTTTGATATTTCCGGGGGACGGCTGGAATGCTCCGGGTGCAGGTCTTATGATTCTCCGGGTATTCGTATGCCGGTTTCTTCCGGGATGCTGGATGCGCTTCGGTTTATTTCTGCCTGCGACTCCAAAAAGTTGTTTTCCTTTGATTTGCCGGAGAATACTATGGATCAGCTGTCCAGCGTTACAGAAAGCTATTTGTCTGCCCAATTGGAACGGGGCTTTTCTGCTTTGGACTTTTACAAATCATTGATTTTTGTGCCTCAATAGGAGTTTTTATATGTCTGTACTTTATGAAAAATCTCAGTATAAACTGGAATTGGATCAGGTTCTTGCAATGCTGTCGCAATGTGCCGTCAGTTCAGATGGCAAGAAGGCTTGTTTGGGTCTAAATCCCACATCCGATCTGGAAGATGTTCTGTTTATGCTGGAGGAAACAACGGCTGCATCCAATTTGTGTACGCAAAAAGGAAATCCTGCGTTTGTGGATATGGCAGATGTTTCTGCGTCCTTGGATCGGGCGCAGAAGGGCGGCAGCCTGCAGCCCAAAGAGTTGCTGTCCATCGGTGCAGTGTTACGCTGTACACGCACGGTGAAATCCTACGTTTCCGAAGATGATGCGCCGACGGTTTTGGATTCGTATTTTCGGGTTTTGATGCCCAATAAATATTTGGAGGATAAGATTTTAGGCGCCATCCTCTCTGAAGATCAGATTGCAGATAATGCCAGTTCAATTTTGTCTGATATCCGCCGCCATATGCGGATTCAGAGTGGCAAAATTAAAGACGGTTTGCAAAAAATCATATCCTCCCCGGCATACTCCAAATACTTGCGCGAGCCGATTATTACCATCCGTCAGGGAAGATATGTTGTTCCTGTGAAAAGTGAATGTAAAAATGATATTCCGGGACTTGTCCACGATGTTTCCTCTACCGGTTCTACTTATTTCATAGAACCTATGTCTGCGGTAACAGCAAACAATGCGCTGAAAGAACTGGAGCTGCAGGAGCAAAAGGAAATTGAACGGATTCTTGCTGAATTATCAGCAGAAGCTGCCGCTAAAGCTGAGGATATTATTCAGAATTATCATATTCTTGTTAAGCTGGATGTGATATTTGCCAAAGCGAAATTGTCCTACCGTATGAATGCCTGGGCGCCAATTATGAACGATTCCGAAAAGATCGATTTAAAGAAGGCGCGCCATCCTCTGATCGACAGTAAATCGGTAGTGCCTATCTCTGTGCGCTTAGGAACGGATTTTGATACACTTATCATTACCGGTCCCAATACCGGCGGTAAAACAGTTACTTTGAAGACTGTTGGCTTGCTGACCTTGATGGCAGAGTGCGGTTTGCATATCCCAGCCAATGACGGCAGTATGCTTTCGACGTTTGATTCCATCCTGGCTGATATCGGCGATGAACAGTCTATTGCCCAAAGCCTTTCCACTTTTTCAAGCCATATGCGGACAATTGTGGATATTGTGGAGAATTGCGATAATAGAACGCTGGTTTTGTTCGATGAACTCGGTGCCGGTACAGATCCTGCGGAAGGTGCAGCGCTGGCAATGGCGTTAATCGAATACTGCAGAAAAATGGGCGCAAAGGTTGTTGCTACAACCCATTACGCAGAATTAAAACTATATGCAATGCGCACAGCCGGCGTCATTAATGGTTCTTGCGAATTTGATGTGGAAACCCTGCAGCCCACCTATAAGCTGCTGATTGGCATTCCCGGCAAATCCAATGCTTTTGCTATTTCGCGGAAATTGGGACTGTCTGATGATATTATCAAGGAAGCATCGGATCTGGTAAGTAAAAACGACAGAGATTTTGAAGATGTCCTATATCAGCTGGAGCAGCAGCGCCAGCAGATGGAATCTGCCCGTTTGGAAGCAGAGCGACTTCGTCAGCAGACGGTTCAGATGAAGCAGCAAAGTGAAGAATACCACGAGAAGCTTCAACGAGAGCGGGAAAAGATGCTGGAGCAGGCACGGCTTGAAGCTAAGCGTATTATTGAAGATGCACGTCAGTCTGCAAATTATGCTGCAGAAGAAATAAAAGCCATTAAGAAACAGCTTGCAGACAGCGCAGATACTTCCGGCATCAATCAGCGGCAGGCGGAACTTCGCCGCGGCTTAAACGAAACGGAAGAACGCCTTCAGGCTGGCAGGAAGGAAGTGGAAAGACCGAAACCTTCCCGTCCGGTTATGATTGGCGATACAGTTGAACTTCTAAAGCTCGGCACAAAAGCCAGTGTGATCGCGATTAATAAAGACGGTTCCTATCAGCTCCAGGCTGGTATTTTGAAGCTTTCTGCCAAACCGGAGGATGTTTATCTTTTGGAACAGGAGAATCCCTATAAACAAAAAGCAGGTCGTCCGGCACACTCCGGTCGCGAGATGAAAATGACTGCAACCCCTGCGGAAGTTGATTTGCGAGGAATGGACAGTGTTGAAGCGATTTGCGTTTTGGAACGGTACTTGGACGAGGCTATGCGCGGAAGGATCCCCAGTGTTCGTATTATTCACGGAAAGGGAACCGGCGTTCTTCGTTCGGCAGTTCACCAGTCCTTGAGAAAAAATAAATTTATTAAATCGTTCAGACTTGGCGTATACGGAGAAGGAGAAGACGGCGTGACGATTGCAGAATTTAGCTGATTTTGTGTAATGGATTAAAAAGTTCCAATATTTTCCATTTATTATTTGGTTAATTGTGTAAAATCGTTGGAAAGCAGTTGACTTTTTTTATAGATTTGGTATCATATAATCACGAATGATTGCTGTAATCGTTATGCCATTAAGGAGTGTAATTTTTATGTTCAGTAAAGAAGTCGTTGTTCGTTGCGAGTCTGGATTGCATAATCGCCAGGCTACTTACTTTGTGCAGAAAGCAAATGAGTTTGAAAGCAGTATCTGGATCGAATCAGATAATCGCAAGATGAACGCCAAGAGTTTGCTGGGGATTATGTCTCTCGGGATCATCACCGGTGCATCTGTTGTCCTGTCAGCTTCCGGCTCTGATGCAGAATCCGCAGTCAATGCCCTTGAAGCTCTGCTTCAGCGGGATGTGTATTGATCTTAAATTTGACTTGCCGCCTCATTGCCCTTTGCATTGAGGCGGCGTGTTTTTAGGAGAAAGTTATGACCTTTGAGGAACTCAAGCAAAAGGCAAATTCTCTGCCGCTGTCTCCCGGAGTGTACTTGATGCGGGATTCTGCCAATAAAGTAATTTATGTTGGCAAAGCTAAAAAACTCCGAAATCGCGTTAGCCAGTATTTTCAGGATTCAGCAAACCATTCTCCGAAAACCAGGTTGATGGTTAGCAAAATCTTTAATTTTGATGTGATCGTTGCATCCAGCGAATTTGAGGCCCTTGTTCTGGAATGTTCCCAGATCAAAAGATATATGCCAAAATATAATATTCTTCTGAAGGATGATAAAGGATATCCCTATGTTCGTTTGGATATGAAGGAAGAATACCCAAAATTAACTATGGCATCTAAGATAACGGATGATTCTGCGATATATTACGGTCCCTTTGGAAGCCGTGGGATAACGCAAAATCTACTGGATACAATTTTTCTATCTTTGCAGCTTCCCAGTTGTTCAAAAAGATTTCCTCAAGAAATAGGGCGGGGAAGACCCTGTTTGCACTACCATATGAACCAGTGTTATGGTTGGTGTACCGGAAAACATTCCAGACAGGAGTATTTGTCAGCAATAGAGCAGGCCCGGCAGTTGCTGCTTGGTAATTATAAGCAGGTAACTGATTCTCTTCGGGAACAAATGCTGGAGGCTTCTGACAATTTAAATTTTGAACTTGCAGCCAGTTTGCGTGACCGCATTCAAGCAATTCAAGCATTAGATAAAAAACAATGGGTTACAGCGGGAAATGCTTCGGAAACCGACGCAATAGGATATGGACAGACAGAAACCAAAGCTTGCCTTGCTGTTTTACATTTTAGTAACGGCGAACTTGTGGACAAGGAATATGAGATTTTGACTGCTGATGACAGCGTGCAAGCTGTTTCCAGCCTTGTCAAGCAGTACTATCTAAGCCGTGGCTATGCCCCCAAAACGGTTTTACTGCCCTTTGAAGTGGAAGATGCTTCTTTGTTTGAAATGCTCTTGCAGGAGCGATTTGGTCGCAAAACTAAAATATATGTTCCGCAAAGAGGCGATAATCTTCGAAGAATGGAACTTGCCTGCGAAAATGCACAGCAGGAAGCAGAGAGAATTACAAACAAAGAAGAAAGACATTCTGCAACACTATCTTTGCTGCAGAGAATGCTTTCCTTAGATTCTGTTAATCGTATTGAATCATATGATATTTCCAATATTTCCGGCACTGACAATGTGGCGAGTATGGTTGTGTTTGAAGCAGGAAAGCCGAAAAAAAGTGATTATAAACGGTTTAAGGTGGATATGAATGGTCTTCAAGACGATTATGGTTCTATGCGTCAGGTGCTGGAACGACGTTTTGCAGATTATCTGGATTCCAAAAAGGGATTTGACGTAAAGCCGGATTTGCTCCTGATAGACGGTGGTACAACCCACGCAAAAACCGCAGTCGATGTATTGTCATATTTGCAGTTAAACATTCCTGTTTTCGGCATGGTAAAAGATGACCGGCATCGCACAAGAGCTTTAGTTACGGCAGACGGAAGAGAGATTCGCATTGATAATCAGCAGAGTATCTTTTCCTTTGTCGGTTCTATCCAGGAAGAAACCCACAGATTTGCCATATCCTATCATAAAAAACTTCGGTCCAAAAGGCTTCGTTATTCCCAGCTTGACCAGATACCCGGTGTTGGTCCGAAGAGGAAACAGGATTTGCTCAAGCATTTTTCTTCAATTGCTGCAATTAAACAGGCATCGTTGGAAGAATTGATGCGATTGCTTCCGCAGAATGCAGCTGTTTCAGTTTATCAATATTTTCATCCGGAGGAGTAGGTAAGTATGCGTGTAATAGCCGGTGTGGCGAAAGGAACAAATTTAAAAACACCTGACGGTATGGCAACGCGGCCTACAGCTGACCGTGTGAAAGAGGCGATGTTCAGCATTATCCAATTTGATTTGCCCGGCGCAAAAGTTTTGGACTTGTTTGGAG
The DNA here is from genome assembly GCA_045646805.1 of Faecousia sp. Taxonomy (GTDB): domain Bacteria; phylum Bacillota; class Clostridia; order Oscillospirales; family Oscillospiraceae; genus Faecousia. The sequence continues at coordinate 39,916 of JAZRLK010000132.1, read as the reverse complement.
GTACCGGGCAGCTGGGTATTGAAGCTTTGAGCCGCGGTGCGAAGACGGCAGTGTTTGTGGATGCTGCGGAATCTGCCTGTAAAATTATCAAAGAAAATCTAAAAAGGACAAAAATGGAAGATCAAGGTCGGGTAGTTCGGTCGGATTATCTTTTGTTTTTAAAAAATTGCAAAGAGAAATTTGATATTATCTTATTAGATCCTCCTTATAGCGAGATTTTTTTAGAAAATTCCTTAAATTTAATATCAGAAATTGACATTTTGCAAACTAATGGTATAATAGTCGCAGAACGTCCTCTGGAAAAGGAATTTTCGGGGAATTTCCCCAATTTTTCTCGATCCAGGGACTATAAATACGGCAACACACTGCTGACTGTGTTCCGGAAAGAGTCTAAGGAGTGAGCACGGTGAAGATTGCCGTATATCCCGGTAGCTTCGATCCAATCACCAGCGGACACCTGAATATTATTCAGCGTGCTTCCAGGATTTTTGACAAGCTGATCGTTTGTGTGATGGTCAACTCCGGAAAAAACCCTATGTTCAACAGGGAAGAGCGGGTAGAATTGATTCAGAGGTCGGTTGCAGATCTGCCCAATGTAGAGGTGGATTCTTCTGATGAATTGTTGGCTGCCTATGCAAAGCGAAAAGGTAGTTGCGTGATCATCAAGGGTCTTCGCGCCGGATCCGATTTCGAAAACGAATTTCAAATGGCATTGATCAATCACAATATCAATCCAAATTTAGACACAATGTTCCTCACTGCGGAACATCAGTATATGTATCTTAGTTCCAGCACCGTTAAGGAATTAGGTCGTTACGACGTGGATTTATCTGATTTCTTACCGGAACCGATTATCCCAGTATTTAAACAGCGAATGGCTGATATTCATCATGAAGGAGAAAAGAAAATATGAACGAACAGAATGTAGAACAGATTATTTCCGCGTTATATGATATGGTCCAGGAAGCCAGAGGTGTACCTCTGAGCTCCGAAAAGTGCATTGTTGAACGCGATAAGGTTTTGGATATGCTGGATGAAATCATTTCCCAGCTGCCTGTCGAACTGAAACAGGCTCGTACAATCGTGGAATCCCGGAACGAACTGATTGGTCAGGCCCGCCGTGAGGCTGAAACTCTGATCCGCCAGGCACAGGATAAAGCTGCTGAGCTGGTTCAGGAGGAAGCTATTTATAAAGAAGCAAAGCGTCAATGCCAGGAGATGGTTGTCCGCACTCAGAGCCGCTTGGCTGAGGTTCGTAAGGCAAGCAACGACTATATGGATGATGCACTGCGTCGCACCGAGGAAGCAATTTCTATTTCGCTGGAAGATGTTCGCACCACCCGTGAGAAATTTGCTGCTTTGGTGGAAGCACAGGAAAAGCGTGCTGCTGCAGCAGATCCTATTGCGGAAGTGTAAGATAAAGAAAACAGCTCAAATCTATATTTGAGCTGTTTTTTTGAATAAGAACGGAGGAAATTTATGAATTATCTGGAAAGATATTCTTTTTGGTGTGAAGCAAATCTTCCTAACGATATTCGTCAGGAGTTGGAGTCTGTAAAAGACAATGAAGAGGAACTCAAAGGCCGTTTCGGATGCGATTTGCAGTTTGGCACAGCAGGTATGCGTGGAATTATGGGAGCCGGCAGCAATCGGCTGAACCGTTATACGGTTCGAAGAGCAGCACAGGGAATGGCAGCATGGCTTTCCGGTTCTGACCTGCCTAAGATCGCTGCGATCGGTTATGATTCCCGCCATAATTCGCAGTTGTTTGCGGAGGTTTGTGCTGTAGCATTTGCAGAAGCTGGCATTATCACATATTTGTATGATCGGCTGGCACCTACTCCTATGCTTTCTTTTGCGGTTCGTCATTTAGGCTGCGGATGCGGTATCGTTATATCTGCAAGCCATAATTCCGGTGAATATAACGGAGTAAAATGTTATGGTCCTGACGGCTGCCAAATGACAGATGCGCCTGCGGCAATTGTGACCGAGGAAATTTCCCGTATTCCTTATTTTATTCCCGAATCCAAGAGCTTTGCGGAGTTTATGGAAGACGGTTTGATCCGTTACATTGGACAGAATGTCTGGGAGGACTATTATCAAACAGTTTTGGCTGAATCTGTTGAACCGGAAATGCTGCGCTCTGCCGGATTGAACATTGTCTATACGCCTTTGTGTGGAACGGGCAATGAGCCTGTGCGTGAAGTTTTGCGCCGTTTAAATGTCAATGTAAATGTTGTCAGCTGCCAGGAACAGCCCGACGGCGATTTTAAGACATGCGAATATCCGAACCCCGAAACTGATGCAGCGCTGGCAGAAAGCTACAAGGTGGCTGACACGGTACCCTGTGATGTGATTTTGGGTACTGATCCGGATTGCGACCGGGTTGCCATTGCGGTTCCTTGCGAAGGCGGCTATAAGAAGTTAACGGGTAATGAATTGGGCTGCTTGATATTGGAATATATTCTGAAAGCCAGAGCTGCACAAAACTCTATTCCTGAGGGTGCTATTGCTGTGCGCAGCATTGTTTCTTCTCCGCTTGCAGATCGTATTGCGGAAAACTATGGCGTTACGATGAAGGCTGTTCTCACCGGCTTTAAATATATTGGCGGAGAGATTCTTGAACTGGAAAATAAAAAAGAAGAGCATAAGTTTATTTTCGGTTTTGAAGAAAGCTGCGGCTATTTGAAAGGCACCTATGCTCGGGACAAGGATGCGGTAGTCGCTTCTATGCTTGTCTGTGAATTGGCTGCATATTTCAAAAACCAGGGTAAGTCTGTAGTGGATGCTATGAATGATATTTACGAGACTTATGGTCAGTTCCTCGCAAAGGTGCAAAGCATTGAACTTACCGGCTCGGATGCCATGGAAAAGGCTGCCAATATGATGGCAAATCTTCGTAATCAAATTCCCCAGTCCATCGGTGGAGCGGCTGTCACATCGGTTCGTGATTATAAGTCCCGGATTGAAAAGAACATGGTTACGGGTTGTGAATCTGCCATTGAACTGCCATCATCCAATGTTTTGGAATTTATTCTTGGCAAAAGCGGCAGCGTGATTGCCCGACCTTCTGGAACAGAACCTAAAGTTAAGTTCTATTACACTGCAGTAGCAGATACCAAGGCAGCTGCTCAAGAACTGCTTGACCGTATGGTTGCGCAGATGTCCGTTTAAAAATTGTACCACTTCCATTAGAAAGAAGGAATCTCTTATGTATGTTTCTCCTGTAGATACGATCGGTTTTGTTTCCCGGTTTGACCCCGAAATCGGTGCTATGATGGATCGGGAATTTTCCAGACAAAAAGACGGTCTGGAACTGATCGCATCTGAAAATTTTGCATCTCCTGCGGTTATTGCAGCGATGGGATCTGTTTTGACAAATAAGTACGCAGAAGGTCTTCCGGGAAAACGCTATTATGGCGGCTGTCAGTATGTTGATGAACTGGAATCCCTTTGCATTGATCGGGCAAAGCAATTGTTTGGCGCAGAGTTTGCAAACGTCCAGCCCCATTCCGGAGCCCAGGCCAATATGGCAGTTCAGCTTGCGCTGCTTCAGCCCGGAGATACTATGATGGGTATGAGTTTGGCCAATGGCGGACACTTATCCCACGGAAGCCCTGCCAATATTTCCGGAAAATACTATAATGTTGTTTCCTATGATGTCAGCTACGAAACCGGATTGCTTGATTATGATATGATTCGGGATCAAGCAAAAAAATGTCAGCCGAAGCTAATCATTGCCGGTGCATCTGCATATCCCCGTGCAATTGATTTTAGCATATTTGCCGATATTGCCCACGAAGTCGGTGCGGTATTTATGGTAGATATGGCGCACATTGCCGGTTTGGTAGCAGGCGGTGTGCATCAAAGTCCTGTTCCTTATGCAGATATTGTAACCACCACGACACACAAGACCCTCAGAGGTCCTCGTGGCGGCTTGATTATGGGAAAGGCAGAATATGCGGCAAAGATCAATTCCGCCGTTTTCCCGGGCACCCAGGGCGGTCCGCTGGAACATGTAATTGCAGCAAAGGCTGTATGCTTTAAGGAAGCTCTGGCCGACGATTTTAAGATTTACGCACAAAATGTGGTGAATAACGCTAAGGTTCTGGCAGACGCATTGCTGGAGGAAGGATTTGATCTTGTTACCGGCGGTACAGATAACCATTTGATGCTGGCAGATCTTCGTCCGATGCATATTACCGGTAAGGAACTGCAGAATTGCCTGGATGAGAACCATATTACGCTCAATAAAAATGCAATCCCCGGCGATCCGGAAAAACCCTCTGTTACCAGCGGCGTAAGAATCGGCACAGCGGCTGTGACAACTCGTGGCCTTGGACCGGACCAGATGAAACAAATTGCCCGTTGTATTGGTATGACTGCAAGAGATTTTGAAGCTACCGCCGATGAAGTGAAGGCAACGGTTGCTGCCATCTGCAAAGAATTCCCCTTGTACTAATCAAAAAAAGCTGTGATGGAAAATCACAGCTTTTTTTCTATGTCACAAACGGTTAAAATGTCATCTTCTACCTGAAAACGGATGTTGTAGCCGGAAAATTCAAGACCATATATTCTACTCGGATCATTTTGGTAGGAAGGTCGGGGGTCGTTGGAGAGAATACCAATCAGTGCATTATGTTTTTCCTTTGGTATTTTGTCCAGAAGCCAATGAGGAATGTGAACTTCTAAATGAAACGGATTGACATTTTCTGTAAAGCCACCCTTGGCATCGGGATAACAGTCAGCGTAGGGGATATATGGCTTGATATCCAGGATTGGTGTTCCGTTCATTAAATCGGCGCCGGCTACATGAATAACGGTGCCGGAATCCGCAGTTTGTTCGAGGGACAATATTTTAACACATGAAAGTCCAATTTCATTTGGACGGAAAGGGGAACGGGTGGCAAATACACCCATTCTGGTATTTCCTCCTAAACGTGGAGGACGAACTGTTGGCGACCAATCCTTGCGAACAGCCTCTGAAAACTGCCAGATGATCCATAAATGGGAAAATTCTTCCAGGCCGCGAAGTGCATCAGGGTTACGGTATTTCGGCTCGAAAATAATGGTAGACTTTAGTTCGTTAACAAGTCCGCTTTGTCTTGGGATTCCGAATTTTGAAGAAAAATCGCTTTGCATCCGGGCGATTATGTTCATAGAAATTTCCATTTTATTTTACGACCTTTCGCAAACAGAAGGTAACGGCAAAAATTACAGCAAGCACAAGGCTGATAGATGCTCCCGCAGAAGAACCTAAGCAGTAGGAAAGAATAAGTCCTCCAATTCCGGCAATCAATGCGGATAGAATGGAAAATAGATGATACTGCTTTAGATTTTTAGAAATGTTTCTTGCAGATGCACCGGGAAGGACTAAAAGGGAATTTAAAATCAAAAGTCCGACCCAGGATATGCATAGGGTGACAATGACAGCAATTGCTGTTGTAAAAACAGTTTGAACCAAATTCGAGGAGATCCCTCTGGAAGATGCCAGCTGAGGATGTATGCTGGTGAGCATCATACGATTGCTGAAAATAATCCAAAACAGTATGATTGCTACAAGGATTATAGCCAGCATTCCAATTTCGGAAGGAGTAACAGAAAGAATATCTCCAATTAGGTAAGTATTATATTTTGTAAAACTGCCGCCGCCAAATGTTGCGATGAAAATACCCAATGCCACTGCAGTGCTGGAAAATACACCAATCAATGTATCAGCGGTGTGACTGCTTCGACTTTTTACGAAAGAGAAAAGAAGGGCAAATACTATAGAAAATAAAACTGCAACCCATACAGGATTTCCAATACCGCAGATACATCCGATGGCAATTCCGGTAAAGGCGGAATGACCCAAAGCATCGGAGAAGAAACTCATTTTTCCGGTCACGATCATAGTGGAAACTAAACCGAATAGAGGAGACATTATTAAAATCGCAAGAAGGGCATTTTTCATAAAATCCCATTGAAGCATCTCCAGAGGGATCAATTCGCAGAAATGATACCATAGCTGCATGTTAAACGCCTCCGTTTCTTTGGAATGCCTGGTGGAAATTTTTGGCCCCCAAAACTTCTGCAGGGGTGCCGCTTTGCAGAACAGTCTTGTCGATCAGATAAACCTGGTCGGCATATTTGTTTAGTATTCCGAAATCGTGGGTTGTCATCAAAATAGACAGATCGTAATCCTTTCGGATCTCATCCAGCATATCCATCAAAGATTCGATACCTTCCACATCAACACCGGAAAGGGGTTCGTCAAGAATTAAAACGTTGGGAAGGGGCTCCAGTGCCAATGCCAAAAGCACGCGCTGAAGTTCACCACCGGAAAGTGTACCGATTCGCTTGTCAATCAAATCAGCCGCCTGAACACGATCAAGACAAGCGATAATGCTATTTCTGCTTGATTTTGCAATGCCAAAAAATGCGGGCCTTTTGTTCATACAGCAGGTAAAAAGGTCTGCAACGGTTACAGGGTCACCGGGATCAAAGGCGGGGCTTTGTGGCACATAGCCGATTTTGGCTTTTTTATTTCTCTGTCCTGGAACTGAGAATGAGATGACACCGCTGTATTCCTGTTGTCCCAAAATGGACTTTAAAAGCGTACTCTTACCTGCACCGTTTGGACCGATCAAAGCAACCATTTCCCCACAGTGCAGATGCATATTGATATCTTGTAAAATTATCTCAGAACCGATTTTTACGCAGAGATTTTGTACCCGGAGGCAGCAGGAATGACTGCATGATCCTCCGTGAGATTCTAATATCATCCCAATGCCTCCTTTACTGTGTCAATGTTGTGATACATAATTTCAAAATAATCGTCATCTGACATTCCCATATTTAAAGTGTAAATGTCAATACCTGTTTCAGATGCAATGATATGTGCAGCTGACGAGCTGCTGTTTTCCTCCGTGAATATGGCAGGAAGCTGATACTGCCGGACCAGATTTATAAGCTCAATCAATTCGGCAGCAGATGCTTCACTGCCGGATTCTTCTTCAAGGGCTTTTAAGATGGTGAGATTCCATTCTTCAGCAAAGTAGGAGAAGCCATCGTGAAATGTGATCATATTATAGGTAGAAAGACTTGATAATTGTTCTCTTCCGTAGGCTTCCAATTGATCGAATTTTTCCTGAAGCGTAATCAGATTGTTTTGGAAAACGGTTTGATATTCCGGAAAGCTTTCTGATAAGCCGTTATAAATGTTTTCGGCCATATGACGGGCGTTTTTGACAGAAAGCCATATATGGGGGTCAGAGTCGTGATGATGCCCTTCTTCTGTTTCGTGAGTGTGTTCTCCGCACATCAATTCAATTTCATAGGAAGCGTCTATAATATTTTCTGAATTATGAAGAACATCGTGCAGAAATTCTTCCAAACCTGCACCGGAGATCACAATCAATTTAGCTGATTCGATAGCACGCATTTGCTGACTCTGAAGTGTGTAGTCGTGCAGACAGCTGACATTTTCGGTAACAAGCTGGTGCACTGTGATATCTGTCCCGAGACATAGATATGCAGTAAAGTCATATACCGGCTTGGTCGTCGCTAAAACATCGGTCGATGGACCTTGTTGTGCGCTACACCCCGAAAGAAATAGAATATAGGCGATAAAAGATATGAAGGCAATTAATTTTTTCATAGATCATAAGCCCTTGCTCTGTTTTGATATTATTATCATATCATATCTGTCAATAAAAAAGAGGCTGCATATGCAACCTCGATTTTTATTAATGCTGCTCCATCCATTCGTTGACCTTAGTTTTAGCCAAGCGCAGGATATCTTCAGTAGGGTAGGGGGAGGACTCGCCGCCGCAAACATACAGGAAGTACAAACCGGCAGGTGTTTGGTACAGGATTTCCTCATAACCTGCAGGATCACCAAAATAGCCGTATGTATATTTCTTCACCAAAGCAGCAGTTTCGGTATCATACTCTTTTTTGCAAATGATCTTTTTCATAGGATGAAAACCTCCTTTCTCAAAGTTCCTGTTCATTATACACAATAATAGGAAAACATCAAGTAATATTTTATTTACATATAGAAATTTGTATAAACAGCATAATACGGAGTGGCAAATGTTCGGGAAACTGTAATATATGGACATAGGAATAATCCTGTTTTATCAGTTGAAACGCCTAAATACGTGCCGGCCTTATGGTAAAATGCAAACGGAGGTGCGCACAATGAAAAAATACGTATTGTTTGCAGTGTTGGTGACTGTGGTTATACCTGTGATTCTATTTTCGATTATATATAGCCCGGAAGATTTATCGATGGATAATTCTGACCATCAAACTGATCCAGAAATGGAGGTTCAAAAGGATGATGTGCATCATGAATTATCTATATGCGTCATAAAGAATAGCGGGATTGAAAGTATGATGCTGGAAGATTACATTGTGGGCGTTGTTTTAGGCGAAATGCCCGCGCACTTTGATGAGGAAGCGTTAAAGGCACAGGCAATCGTAGCCCGTACTTACGCATGTAAGTCCATTGTATCATCGAAACATAAACAGGCAGATGTATGCACGGATTCTGCCTGTTGCCAAGCTTATATACAACCGGATGTCTATGTGGAATCCGGTGGAGATGCTCTGTTTATAGAAAAAGTTGAACAATCTGTATCAACGACAAAGGGAGTTGTTCTTATTTATCAGGGAGAGCTTATTGAAGCAACATATTTTTCCTGTTCCGGTGGCAGAACAGAACCGGCGTACGCTGTGTGGGGGACGGATGTTCCTTACTTGCAGGCGGTTGATAGTCCGGGGGAAGAGGAAGCTGTTCACTATACGGATACTGTTGTATTTTCTTCAGATGAATTTTGTCATAAGTTAGGTAATTCATTTTCGGGACCGTCTGAAGGCTGGATTGAGGAGATTTCTTATACCGATGGCGGTGGAGTTGCGTTTATAACTCTTGGCGGACATAGATATACCGGTACGGAAATCAGAAAAATGTTAAACCTACGATCTACAGCATTTGTAATTTCTGCCATGGGCGATAATGTGATCGTAACAACAAAAGGATATGGTCACAGAGTTGGTATGAGTCAATATGGTGCGCAGGCATTGGCTCAGCGAGGGAAAAGCTATGAGACGATATTAAAGCACTATTACCCAGGCACAGAGCTTACTGTCTATGCGGTTGACAATAATTCGTTAATGGGGTAGAATAACAAAAAGAAAATAAAGGAGATTTTTGTTGTGCCTATTCAAATTCCCAATGATTTGCCTGCTACCGGTATTTTACAGCAGGAAAATATATTTGTAATGACAGAACATCGGGCAGTTACCCAGGACATTCGGCCTTTGGAAATTGTGCTCGTGAATCTTATGCCCACAAAAGTTGTAACCGAAACGCAGCTGAGCCGCCTGTTAGGAAACACGCCTTTGCAGGTTCGGCTTGAGCTTGTGCATATGAAGTCCCATGTGGCTAAGAATGTGGCCGAGGATCACCTGCTTAATTTTTACAAAAGCTTTGATGAGATCAAACACAGAAAATTTGACGGCATGGTAATCACGGGTGCACCTGTTGAGAATATGGAATTTGAGGATGTGGACTATTGGCAGGAATTATGCCAGATTATGGAGTGGAGCAAAACCAATGTCCAAAGTACATTTCATATTTGCTGGGGTGCACAGGCGGGATTGTATTACCATTATGGTATTAAGAAAGTTCCACTGGAGAAAAAAATGTTTGGTGTGTTTGAGCATCGGGCGGATTATAAACGCTCTATTCTCCTGCGTGGCTTTGATGATACCTTCTGGGTGCCTCATTCCAGACATACCACGGTTCTTCGTGAGGATATCGAGCGTGTTCAAGGTCTGAAAATTCTTGCATCTTCCGATGAAGCAGGGGTTTATGCGGTTATGAGTAAAGAGGGGAGACAGATATTTATTACAGGTCACTCAGAGTATGATGCCGATACCCTAAAAACGGAATATTTCCGTGATAAAAATCTGGGTTTGCCAATTGATATGCCAAAGAACTATTTCCCCAACAACGACGATACTTTACAGCCCAATGTCCGGTGGCGCAGCCATGCGAATTTGCTGTATTCCAATTGGCTGAATTATTTTGTTTATCAAACAACACCCTACGATATTATGAGCATAGGAGAAAATCGTTGACAAATGTCAAATTTTACTTGCCAAAATGCCTGTTTGATGATATATTGGCTAAGGAATTAATCCATAATGTGAGAGGTATAGATTTATGAAAAAAATATTACTGTTATTGCTCGTTTTGTCAATTGCGACCCTGTGCGCATGCCGAAATTCGGTAATTGATGATCTGCCGGATGATGTGATTGATCCCACAAGTGCGTCCGATCCTTCAGAAAATGAAGTCGTGGACTGGGAAACTCCCATTGATATTGACGATTCTTTTGAACAGAATACAGAAGATGAGATTGATACTACAGAAGGCGATCCGACGGAACCTGTTGACGTAACCGAACCCACCTCCGGTGAAACAACCGCTCCTCAGAATCAACCCACCCAGCCCAGCGTAACAGAGCCCAATACTACCGAGCCTGCTGCTACTGACCCTGTCGTTACAGAACCTGTTGCAACCACTCGCCCCGGTAGCTCCGGTCCTATTGAACTGCCGATGATTCCCGGCTGATATTGGAGGCACTATGGCTGAAAGATTTCGTGTAGAAATTGCAGGAATGAAATTTTGCGTTTCTACAATGTATGACTATTCTAAAAAAATGATGGCCCAGTATATAATTGATGACGATGGTGACCATTTCGTTGAAACCACACAAGCGGATATAGATCATGAAAAGGATCTGATTCTTGAAAGCGAAGACAGTGTGGATCAGGGTCTTGTGAATACTCCGGATTATTATTTGGAATCCATTGCGGTACTGCGCAAAATGGCAGATTATGTATCGGAGCATAACCGAGTCCTGCTTCATGGTTCCACCATTGCAATCAATGGCAAGGGTTACATATTTACCGCATTAAGCGGAACCGGCAAGTCCACGCATACTGCCTTACTTCGTAAGCTTCACGGCGAAAACGCAGTGATGGTTAACGACGATAAGCCTTTTGTGCACGTGGCAGAAGATAAAGTTTATGTATGCGGCAGTCCGTGGATGGGAAAGCATTCTTTGGGAAATAATATGATTGTTCCTCTGGAAGGTATTTTCTTCCTTCGTCGTTCTGAGGAAAATGTTCTTTCTAAGCTTTCTCCCGAAGAGGCGTTGATTTTACTGATGACTCAGTGCCACAGACCAAACCAGCCGGACAAACTGATTTGTACGTTGGATATTTTGGACAAAATTCTGACCAGAGTTCCTTTGTACGATTTTGGCTGTAATATGGATATCTCTGCGGCTGAACTGTCTTCCTCTGTAATGAAATGATTTTAAATAAGCACAGGCTGCCAACGACAGCCTGTGCTTTTATATATAATTAAATGCAGAAGAAACATCAGTTTCTTCTGCTTTTTGGTCCGAGTGTCGAGATTCGAACTCGAGGCAGTGCGGCGCCGTGCGCCGACTGCCTTCGGCCAGTTATTGTGATACAAGAGGCCTCGAGTTCGATTGTAACTACAAAAGAAAAAACCAGAAACCATCTTTGATGGTCTCTGGTTTTTTGGTCCGAGTGTCGAGATTCGAACTCGAGGCCTCTTGAACCCCATTCAAGCGCGATACCAAACTTCGCCACACCCGGATTTTGCTTGCTGTTTTTCAACCGCTTGAGTATTCTACCACAGCTATTCGAAAAATGCAAGCATTTTTTTACTTTTTTCTAAAAAATTATTCTCCGATGTCAGAACGGATTACTTTGCCCAAATTCCACAGGCTAACGACCTGTTGTTCTGCGCTGATTTTTTGCTCATTGTTCTCATATTCCACATAAACGGTGTGTGCACTGCAGTCGGTGCATTCCACTTGTACATTCCATCCGCCTTCGTGAACAACGATGCCGTTGCCTCTGCAAATGGGACACTCTTCTAAAATATAGTTGGGATTCACTTCCATAAAGATGCTCCTTATCGAAAAATGTTATTTTGCTGATCATAAATTTCTAAACGACAGCATTGGACGAAATCTGGCTTTAGTTCAGGCAGGTATAACTCAATCGCCGCAGCAAGCTGAGAAGGGTTTAAGCTGGGGTTCTGACAGCAGATATTTGCATCCAGATTGATGGTTCTGTTGTCAGTCTGGTGAACAGCGATGGATTGGATCATTGGTATGATATTTTGCTCTGTAATACCGTTTTTGCTCTTCTTTGAAACCAGCAACTCTTCTTTTTGAAACAACTCTTGAATTTTAGACACAGCAGATTCCGAAACGCCTGTATCATACTTCAGGGTTAAAGCGCATTGTAAAAATGCAATTTCTCGAATCTTTTTTTCGCAGGGATAAACCTTCAATACATTGATTCCGTCAATTAGTGTAGCATTCAGGCGGCTGCGGATTTCGTCGCAGGGAAGCTGGATGCCATCTAACTCAAAGTCCAGCAGCTCACAATTGCTTTCAACGCCAACAGAGAGGGGCAAGGCAATAGAAACAGAAGGCCGGGGATTAAAACCCTGCGTATGTGTCAAGGGCATACCGGCTCTTTTAAAAGCACGTTGGAACAGGCGCATCAAGTCCAGGTGTGATATCCAGACGGCATTTCCCTTTTTTTCGAACAATAACCTAAGCATCACATTTGACCTCCTTGAGCAGGGCATTAGCACCGCAACCGCTGCAGCTATGCCTGCAGTCTGGTGTGATTTGTTCGTTGTAGGCCCGATGACGCTCTGTTAATAGAAATTTCTTGGTAACACCAACATCGATTGTGTCCCAGGGCAGACATTCGTCCTCCGCATATCCTCTTGTGGTATAAAATGAGGGGTCCACGCCGCATTTTTCAAAGGCTTCTTGCCATATGCTGTAGTTGAAGTATTCGTCCCAACCATCCATTTTGGCACCGTTTTTGGCGGCTTCTTCAATAACCGCACACAAACGACGGTCACCCCGGGCTGTTACAGATTCCAAGCGACTGATATCAGATGTGTGGTAATTATAGTCTATGGACTTAGAGTAAAAATGTTCTTTTAGCAGACGGCATCGGCGTAAATACTCCTCCGGTGAAATCTGTTTTTCCCATTGAAAAGGTGTATGAGGCTTAGGTACAAAATATGCCGTTGCAACATGGACACGAAGACCTTTTTTCTTGTTTGTAGCATTTTCTTTCCAGGTATTGATAACCTTATACACAAGGTCTGCAATTGCTAAAACATCTTCGTCGGTTTCTGTTGGAAGGCCCAACATAAAGTATAGCTTTACACTGCTCCAGCCGCCGGAAAAGGCATTGGCACAAGAACTGAGAATTTCCTCCTCGGTCAAATTCTTATTTATCACATCTCGAAGTCTTTGCGAACCTGCTTCGGGAGCAAAAGTAAGGCTGCTTTTACGAAGAGACTGCAGCCGTTTCATCAGATCTTGCGAAAAGTTATCTGCTCGCAACGAGGGAACGGACATATTAACCCGGTTTTGTTCGCAGTAGGGGATTAGGTCATCGGTCAATTCCTTCAAGCCACGATAATCCGAAGTAGATAGACTGGATAGGGTGATCTCATTGTGACCGGAATCTTCCAATAGAGAAACGGCCTGCTGATATAAAACTTGAGGACTTTTTTTACGTACAGGACGACAGGAAAAACCGGCCTGGCAGAACCTGCATCCACGGATACAACCTCTGAATACTTCAAGATTTGCCCGTTCATGGACAATTTCCGTAGAGGGAACAATCATTTTTGTGGGATAAAATGCAGAATCCAGATCCTCAATAATGCGTTTCGTTACAACGGAAGGCGCACCATTGAGAGGCTTGATGGAGGATAGGGTTCCATCTGTATTGTAAATATGCTCATAGAACGATGGAACATAAATACCATCAAATTTTGCTACCTCTTTTAAGAATTGTTCCTTAGACCAATTTTCGGACTTTGCAAGGTCGTACAACGCAACAATTTCTTTAATGACATCTTCGCCCTCTCCGATGGCAAAGAAGTCTATAAAGTCCGCCAGAGGCTCGGGGTTATATGCACAAACACCGCCGGCAAAAACGATATTGTGTAATCCTTCACGATCCTTGCTGCGAACGGGGATACCGGCGAGGGTAAGCATATTCAAGATGTTAGTGTAACACATTTCGTAGCCGATAGTAAAAGCAATCATATCAAAATCCTTCAAAGGATCCTGACTTTCCAGGGCCCAAAGAGGCAGATTATTTTTCCGCATTGCCTCTTCCATATCACCCCAGGGTGCAAAAGCTCGCTCGCACCATACACCATCTATTTGATTGACAACCCCGTATAAAATCTGCATTCCCATATTGGACATACCAATTTCATAGGTATCAGGAAAACAGAATGCCATGCGAACACGCACATTCTGCAAGTCTTTTTTTACCTCGTTGTATTCACCGCCGGTATATCGGGCAGGTTTTTGAACAGTTGGTAAAATTCGTTGTATCTGTTCTGTCATAGAAGTAACCTCTTTAATTTATATTATTCTTATTGTACTGCCATGTGCGATGGTTTGCAAGGAATTTTTTTGTAAAGAAGATATATAGAAATATCAGCGGCAAAATCCCCAATTTGAATCGGATAACACTGTAGCATACTACGATACAAACTGTAATTTTGAAGAGTATTTCTATATAATGAGATATTTTTGATGCAGTCTCCTTTTTGAAAAGTGCATAAAAAATTCCTGAAAGTATTTTGCTCCCGTCAAGGGGAGCGACGGGTATTAAATTGCTTATTGACTGCAAGAATCCGCAAATTGCAATTTTGGGAAATGTGTGTGCTACAGATAACAGTAAAAATCCGGAAAGGGGTCCTACCATTGCACAGAGTGCCGTTTTGATTCCCGGCTCCAGCTCTGCTTCAATCTCGGCACCGGAAGCACCGATATATATTTGCCTTATATTTTGACCACACACTTGTAGGGCAATTATATGAAATAATTCGTGAATCAAAGAAGCTGTAATCCAGGAGAATACCCAAGAAACAGGAACAAATATCAGTGCAAAAGAGAGTAAAATCCAAAAAACAGGATGGATTTTAATTTGAAATTTCATCATTTGTAATTTCTTCGCAGAAGACATATACTGCTTCGTCAAATGTCATTCCTTCCTGAAGATGTGCAACCATTTGCGTTGCAGCTGAACCGATATGATTGCTTCTGCCTAGAATTATGATCTCCAAGGCAGCACCGCCGAACTGAGCAAAAATAACTGCGGCCGCAAGAAGTATTGATGCAAAAATTATATGTATATTTTTTCTTTTCTTTGCTTTGTATTTTTTTAATTCCAGAAACTCATATTCCAATTGGTATGCCATTATATCCCCTCCCGGTATTCATTATACGGCAATAGGAGGCTTAAAATGAAACCGTTGAAGCAAATGCCTCAACGGTTATTTTGAAGTTCTTGTAATATTTCGGATGCATCGGAGAGAACAAAGTGCGGTTTGTTAGGGCTGTTTTCTAAAATTTCCACCGTAGTTTCACCGGATAAGACCAAAATACCTGTAATACCGGCATTTAAACCGCATTGAATGTCGGTATAAATGCGATCACCAATAACACAGGTGTTTTCTTTAGCGGTCTGCCATCGTTCCATTGCCAATTCCGGCATTAGGGAAGAAGGCTTTCCAATAACAACAGGACGTTTACCTGTGGCGTTATAGATCATTTGACAAACACTACCACAGTCCGGAACGCTGCCAAATTCTGTGGGACATACCAAATCCGGATTGGTTGCGATGTATGGTATATCCGGCTGTGTCAGAAGCAAATAGGAAACATCGTGAAGTTTCTGGAAAGTGAGCTCCGTATCAAAACCCATCACAATACATTGGGTTTTGGAAATATTTTCGGATATTGTAAAACCTTCCAACCGCAGTTCTTCTTTAAAGGATTCTGTTCCGCAAACGTATAAAGTCTTTCCTGCGTGGTGTTTTTTCAGATAGTATGCAGTTGCCTGGGAAGATGTTATAAAATCTTCTCTTGTTGCAGAAATTCCCAGTTTATCAAGCTTTTTAATATAATCATTTACGCTTTTGGACGAGTTGTTTGTCATAAACAGATATTTTGCTCCTTGCTTTCGAATAGCCGAAAGTAAGTCCCGTGTGAAATCAAACAGTCGATCGCCAATATATAGCGTGCCATCCATATCGAATAAGTATAATTTCATAGACGAAATAGTATTTTTAAAATCCATACTGAAGCTTCCTTTATTTTAGTGTATTTGCAAAATATTATAGAATATGCCGATAAGGATGTCAATATAGCGGGAGAATTTGTGCTTGACAACAAACAGGATTTCCCATATAATGTAGTGGTTAACGGGGTGTGGCGAAGTTTGGTATCGCGCTTGGTTCGGGTCCAAGAGGCCTCGGGTTCGAATCCCGACACTCCGACCAAAAATGAAGACTGCCCATTTGGGCGGTCTTCATTTTTTATTGTAGAGATTGGTACGAACCCGAGGCCTCTTGTATTTTAATAATTGGCCGAAAGCAGATGCGCAGAGCGCAATCTGCTTCGGGTTCGAATCCCGACACTTCGACCCAAAAATCGGAATCCGCTTTTACGGGTTCCGGTTTTTTGCAGAAGAAAAATCCGGTCAGGAATAACTTCCTAACCGGATTTGACTGGCGGAGTGAGAGGGATTTGAATTCCGGGAAATCATTGATTTCTTTAACAAAAGTTAGTAGTTTACTACCAAAACCATTTGATTTTAGAACATTTCACTACCGTATTTTAATACCTAAAACCACCATTAACCACCCATTTTTGCCCCAGTATGGGAAAAAATAAGGGAAAATTTAATGCATCCGCATAGCAGGTACAAAATTAAACTCTAAACTTCATTCTGCTTGTATGCCCAATGCCCGGAAACACGGCATTGGGTTATTTTGTTATTGGCAACCAAGTCTTTTAGAATTCGATTGGCGGTAGCTGGGGAAACATCGCAGATCCGCTGAACATCCCCGTTCATAATATAATCGTTGGTTTTGAGAAATGCCTCGATCTTTTGCCAACGAAGGGTTAGTTTATCTGCTGGAGCATCACTCATTCCAACGTTCATATTGATGGCGTCTATGAGAGATGCTTTGATTGTTGCCAGCATAAATTCGATAAATGCGGTGGATTCACCGGCATTATTTGAGGTGTTGATGGCGTTGTAATATTCCTGCTGATGTGCGTAGATCATAGATTCTATAGGCAGCCAGGCAAAGATTGGATTCCACTTTGACAGCAGCAAGGTGTGCCACAGTCTGCCTATTCTGCCGTTACCGTCTGCAAAAGGGTGTATCAGTTCGAGTTCATAATGGAAGACACAGCTGCGGATCAACATATGTTCATCGCTATGCTCCGCCCAATCCATAAGCTCGGCTACCAAACCGGGAACATAATTTGGAAGGGTTCCAAAATGTAAAACCCGTCCCTGACTATCTACAACACCTACATTTCGGGTTCGGAACATACCGGACTCTTCCACCAATCCCCGTGTCATAATGCCGTGGGCAGTCAGAAGGTCATCTACACTGTATGGATTCAGCTTGTCCATATGCTCGTAAATTTCGTAGGCGTTCTTAACCTCGGCAATATCTTTCGGCGGCGCAATAACAGTCTTTCCGTCAATAACTGCCGTTACTTGATCTAAGCTAAGCGTGTTTTGCTCAATCGCCAAAGATCCGTGAATTGTTCGAATACGATTGATCCGACGGAGCATTGGGCTTGCAGATAGCTGACTTGTAGATGTAAGCTTTCCCACCAGTTCAGCAATCTCAGCAATCAAACAAATTGCCGTGTTCGTAATTTCAAAAGGCGGTTTTTTCATGCTGTCACCTCGAAAAGATGTTGTCAATGATATTATAACACAATTTTTGCAAATATCAATACATCTATCATTTCATCTATCATATGTAATTGCACCCAGGTGAAATTATTAGCCTGCAAATTATGGTATATTAGGTTCAACAAAGATATCTTTGCAAAAAGCTATAGAGGGCAACTGATCATTGCCCGGATATAGCAGAAAGGAGAAACTTTTATTGAACCAAGAAACCGCGAACAGACTCCGGGAACTTTATCCCAATCATATACCCCTTGATGTAGCAGCTCAGTTTTTAGCTGTGTCCCCAAGGCGATTATCCCGATTGATTGCCGAGGGGAGACAACCCTATGCATCGATTGGAGCCAATATCGGAAACACACAGAATTATGTCCGTGTGTATACAGAAAGATTGATAGCCTATTTAAACGGCACATTACCAATAGAGAAATAGAGATTTTACAGGTGATATGAATGGCTGTTGACCACTCATATCACCTGATTTTTGTACCCTATAGGAGGAAATTTTTATGTTAAAAGATAATCAAGAGGTATTGATTCGACATCTGATTCGTTTTCATATTTTGGATTATGAAAGTTGTCTGCAGGTGCTCGATACAGAAAACACAGGCGATAAAGTGGCACTGTCTTATGTATTCCGGCCACTGACGAAGCACAAATACATAGTCAAAGATAAGGATGGCATTGTATCCGTCTTGAAAAAGGGCAAGGAACTATTCCCCAATGAAGCACCGCTGATATCCATAGGCGGCGGAAAACAAAACCAAAAGAGAATCTTGCAAGTATCAAGAGTTGCCGCACTCTTAGAAAAAAACGGTGTAGAGATTTCTGGAAAATTACGCAGTAGGAATGTGCCTTATTTTATTCCCTCAGCCTGCTGGCGTGAGATTGCACCGGGAATCTTATCGACCACGCGGTTTGCCGGTATGCTGCTGGCATACGGCAAGAAATACGCCGTCTACGATATTGGTGACGGCACTATGGAATGGCAGGTACGGGCAGAGAGCTCTCTGTTTTATAGAAAATACGGTTATTATGAAACCAAGGCAGACGGTATGATCTTGATTTGTGATGACGACAAACGGGACGAAATAGCGGAAAGAATCATCCGGCAAACAATGTGGAGCAGAAAGCAACTGCTGAAAGACCGGTATGCAGAAACGGATAAACCAATTCGGTATTCCAGATCGCCAATTAAACTGCGTAAGCAATATCGGCGTGTTTACTTAACAACACCGGAACAGTTGCAAATTAGCTTGAAGCGCATCTACACAGAGGAAGAAGACATTGCCAATTCAGTATCAGATTCAGAGCCGCTAAATGACCGCGAGGTGGGAGATCGGGTGGTTTGGCCTGTCCGATATTTTATCAATCCTGCCTACGATATTTTGAAGTTTGTATATTTCTTTTCCACTGTAAAGTCGCTTATCTCACTGCTGGAATCGAATGACATCGGTGCAAGAATAGAAGTACAATATGCAATGATTCTGTACAAAGAGGATACCAAAATATTAAGGATGTACCCGGATGTGGTTATGTCGGAAAGGGTGACATTTTATCTATATCAATCTTAGAAAAACATTGGAGCAGATCGAAAGGCTTTTGCTGGAAGGAACACAGGAAACGGAGCAACTGAAAAAGGCCTACCAGCTTGTCCTGCGGCTTCGCAGTCAACTGATAGGCGTGATTTACGATATGGAAATGTGCGCTCCGAATGCGCAGACTTCTGTATGTGATGACACCGATAAACAGTCGGTCACCTTGCTGATTGACGAGCCGTTGCCGGGAATGAAGGAGCTGACAAGTTCGGTGCAGGAGCATTGGATCACCTTGATCCACGATGCAATTGCCCGGGAGAGCCGAACCGGAATTCCCAAATTTCAGAAGGCGATGGTAACCATCGAGGTTACCACACCCAGGGGAACGAACAACGCAAAGGTGTGGGACACCTCAAATAGAGCCATCAATTTGGTCATCAATAACCTGAAAGGCATCTTTTTCCGTGACGATGATTTTGAGCATATGGCCTTCAGTGTTGTTGCAAAATGGGGTAAAACTGGCAGGACAACCATCCGTATTTGTGAGTTTTCTCAGTGGGAAAATCACCCGATTTTTAATAAAAATGATGAGATTCTATGAGGTTTTCAAAAATGTCATAGAAACTATGGAAAAATACCGGGGAGTGCTTCTGTGAAACAGGATGTAATTGGTATGGATTTGTAATCCTTACGCAGTAATTCGCAGACGGCTATCCGCCCAATCTAACACCGGTTTTTTGAGGGGTTCTGTGAGGACATTTTGCTGCAGCAAAACGGCCGAACAGAACAGTCGTAAGAGGGGCAGAAATGGCCGACACTCCTTGTAGGTGTCGGCCGTTTCCTGCCCCTCTTTTACAGTCGCAATCAATGTGTTGTGGGGTTGTTAAATTGTGATTTCTAAAAATACTGCGCAAGGTGTTTCCGGGCAGGTAAGTTGGATGATGTTATTGCAGACCTTAAGCTGCACAGAGGTTTTGGTAGGATATGCAATCTTGGCATCGGTGATGTCTTCTGCGATGGGGACAACGATTTCGTTTTCACCCATTAGATTCTATTTTAAATTGCAGCATATGTAAATTCCTCGTAGGGATGTTTGATTAAGACAATATAAAATTGTCAAAGTAGATCAGAGCAACTTCACCGGTGACATTGATGGCCATATTGGCGGTAATTCGGAAACCGGTAACGCGGGAAAGCATTTCTGGTTTCACTTGTTCACCGGATTCGGTCTTAAACCAATCTAATGATGCATGATTAGTTTTCCATGCAGGATCAATTGTATCGTAATACCAATGTGCGGTTTGTTGTTTGCCATTCTCGTCTTGATACAGAAGAGTAAACTGCAACCAGTAGTGTCCGTGGGATTGGTGCGTGTCAAAGGATAGAATGTTGTAGTTTGACCAATCTTGCTCTGCCTCAAACATAAATGTTGCATCTACACTGGGGTATCCGCAGGCATTGTTTGTCCAGAACAGAAGACTGCTGTTGCTGCGGGCATTTCCGCTTTCGTCTGTGGCAACTTTACAGACACCGTTTGCATTTGTCTTTGTATTGGATGCATAGAATGAGCCACTAATGATGTCATTATCTTCTAAAATCGCAGGTGCCATTTGGGGTTCGTCCTCAGGATATTCATAAAGAGAAACATTATCAAAGTAAACGCAGTTAAATTGGCCGGCAACAAAGTTTCGGTCCATATGCACGGAGAAACAAATGCCGATGGCCTTCGTCAGATCCACATCCTTCAAATAATCCAAATTCAAATAGATGGTTTGCCATTGGTTTCGGTAGTAGTCATAGTATGTACCGGAGTGTTTGACATTTCCGTTTTCATCCAGATAGCGGACAGAGGCCGACAGATAGGGATAGCAGTTTTCGCCGAAAACATCGAATTTAAGATAATCAAAGCCGCTGATGTCGGTTACCTGGGGGAAATCCAGGTAGAAGGTGGGATAGCCTGCCTGCTGGGAACTACCGAAACGGTAGGCAGTGGTTGTTCTGTTGCCATTGGAAGATTTTGTCAGCTGTGCTATGGAATCCTCTGTATAGACACGGCAGGAACTTAGCAGATCTGAATAATCACCGAAGAGGACGGGGGGATCCGTATAACCAGTGGTAAGCCCAATGGAATCGGCGTGGACGATATCCAATTCGTCAATATAAAGGGTGCAGGTATCTGTGCCCTCATACTGGGCGCAGACCTTCAGAGAATCATCCCGGGGGTATGTAGGGTTGTCAAACAAGGGCTGCGTAATGCCCATATCGTAAAGGGAGAATACAACATTCGTCCAAGTGCCTGCTTTGGCAAGCTGTATCTGTGTATTCTCGGTACTGTCCCATAAAAGTGCCTTGGTATTTTCGGGGTTAAAGCTGGTCAGCTTGAAGGAAACATCCTGATCCATAGGATTGTACACCCAGAAACTGACAGCAGCATTATCCCAAACCTGTGCAGAATAATACGGATGCAGACTGTAGTGGTTCAGATTCAGAAGTTCCAGATTATTGCCACCAGCAAAAGAAACAGAGAGGGAGGATGTAGATTTGTCACTATGTAGATACACACGCTCTTTTGTAAATGCCTTGGAAACACCGTCGCTGGCTTGCCCGGCAATTCCGTCTGATGCCAGCAGCTTATCAAGGATATCTGCAGAAATACTGATTGGAACAATAAATTGAATGGAGGAACTTTCTTCCCCATGTGTAGCTGTTACGGTGACAGAGATGTCGGCTTCTGTCTTGGGGATGATTTTCCCATTCTTGACTTTTAGATCTTTTGTTTCACCGGATTCAGGATCAACATAGCTGACGGTATAGCTGTACTTGATGCCGTCTTCTTGTTTAATCAGCGCTGATAAGTCATAGGATGAATCCACAACAGCGTGTGGAATATACTCTTTGAGAGTTATAGGTATAGAGGGGGCAGTAGGCGTTACAGGATTTGAGCCGTTGTTACATCCTGTTAAAACCAGTGATAGTAGAATTGCTGCGCAACAAAATAGTGGAATAAGTCTATTTTTCATTTTATTAATCTCCTTGTAGTTTGCTGGGTTATTATTTTTTGTTTGTTTTTCGGTATTGAGAAGGCGTAATTCCATATTTCTCCATAAATACGCGGTTAAAGGTGCGGATAGTAGGGAAACCGGCGAGTGCGGCAACCTTAGTAACCGTGACCTTGGATGTGTTCATGATTCTTATGGCTTCATTGAGGCGCAGGGAGTTTAGATAATCGGAAAAACTGATTCTTAATTTATGGGAAAAAATACGGGAGATATGGCTAAGACTGAGATGAAGCTCTTTGGATAGAATCTCCAAGGACAGAGGCTCAGCAAAATGTTCCTGACAATAGTTAAGAATTTGCGTAATTGTAGCATTGGATTGGGTTGCTTTTTCTAGTTCAACACAATCTGCCAAAAGAGTTAACAACGCAGAGACAAGTGCAGTCTGCGTATCTTGTTTAAACAGACACTGGCGGTTTTTTATGTTTCGACACATAAAATTCACAATATCCCAGAGCGGATGCTCCATTGCAGGATCTTGCCACATGTGAGAAAGCGGAATCGAATCTCTGAATATAGAAGCATTTCCGAATAGTATTTGCGGTTCGATATCAACAACCAAACCTTTGATGTCATCACTTCTGTCGGTAAAATAATGAATTTCATTGGTAGCAGCGAAAAAAACACTTCCTGCGGTGTGACGGTATTTTTCGCCATTGCAAACTGCGGTTCCGCTTCCGGCCGTTGTGAAAATAATTTCAATAGCATCGTGGAAGTGAGGAAGAACAACGCCTTGAGCTAAGTCGGTAGTTGCACACGGGGTGTATTTCTCTTGAACAGGGGATTGCTGTTCTAAGATTTCATTATTTTTAAAGTCATCCATAATTTACACCTCAGTTTTGGCAAATTTAACGAATTTAGCATAGCAAATATTTTCGCGTTTTGCAAGTAAAATTATTAATATATTTATTGCTTTTTAACGAGTAATATATTTGTATTGGGCATTATGCTAATAGAGACTACATTATTAGTCCAGAATATAGTAAATTAACCACAAATTACCAGAAGGGGCTGTGATTTATGGGTGAGGTCAAAAAATGACTATATTTTGGTCAATATATTTCTTGCAATGATAATAGCGATTTTTCTATAATTATAGTGAAGAAAATTCTGGCAGTATCTTTATTGCCGGAAATGTATAAGGAGGAGCATATGAAAAAACGAATGAAACGGGCAGTGTCAATGATGCTGACAGTCGTACTGTCTCTATCCGTGCTTGCTGGATGTAAGCCGGGAGATGGAGAAAAGACACAAGCAGGGCAGGAAGAAACCGTAAAGCTTTGGTATGCCTATAACACGGAAAATCTGATGAAGGATTTAGAGTATCCGGAACTGATTGCTGAGCGTGATTCTACTCTTCGGATGCACTGCCTTAAAAATGATGTTGAAACGGTTCAGTTAATGATTACGCCCTCTATCAATATCACTAGCTTCGATTTTGTGATAGCGGATTTAAAAAATGCCAACGGAGATGTATTGTCTGCCGATAACTTTAATCTGTATGCGGCTTGGTATGTAGAGGTATTGGAATCTTACATTACAGATGCCTACTCAGGTTTCTATCCGGATGCACTCGTTCCGTTGGAGAATTATAAAAAACTCAATGAGAATTTTATCAGTGCTGGTCAAAACCAGTCTGTATGGGTAGAAGCCAATATTCCCGAGGATCAGGCAGCCGGTGTTTATACAGGCAGCGGTGAATTGAATTTAGACGGTGTGAAATATCAGGTGCCTGTTGAAATCACTGTGTATGATGCAACACTACCAAATGAAAACAATGTTCCTACTATGTTTGGTGTTTGGTATGACTACATTGCGCAGGGTGAAGGTACATACAGTACAGAGCTTGCAAATGCTTACTATGATTTCTTGCTGAGTAAGCGAATCTCTCCGATGAAGGCAGATCCTACTAAATGGTCATTAGGTACGGAATATGATTCGTTTGTACAGTGGGTGGTAGACTTTGCTGCAGAGAATCCCTTGGTTTCTTCTTATAGCTTGCCCTATGGTGTCGAGAACTATGAACTTGGAACTGTAGTCAGTAAGGAAGGCGTGGAAAAGCTGCTGACTATGATGGCAGAAAAAAACATTGAGCTGCGGGAAGCGGGCAATAGTGAAATAGACCTTTTTAAAAAGGCTGCTTACTATCTCGGTGGAATTATTGACGAGCCCAGTGGCAGCGGCACACAGAGAGTCCGTGACTGTGATAAGATTATTGCTGATGCTAAGATCGCTGTTGCCAATACATATTTTAAGGATAAATATCCCGACTTATATGAATCTTGTATTCATCTGCCCCATGTGGTCACGACTGCATACAGTGCTGAGTTAATTGGAACGGATGAAGTCGGCGGCGTGCAAACCTGGTGCGGACAGGCACATACATGGCATTCTGAGGCACAGCGTGCAGAACTGGAAGCCCGCCGTGAAAGCACAGACCGCACAGGTGGCGAGGGTACATGGTGGTACACTTGCGAGCAGCCACGGAAACCTTTTGTTAATTTCCATATGGACGATGATACGCTCAACACCCGTACAATCTGGTGGATGATGTTTGACTATGATGTAGAAGGTATGCTTTACTGGACGATCAACTGGTATAACTCAGATAATCTATGGACCACTCCGGTTAATTATCTGAATGCAGTTGGTGACGGTATGCTTTGCTACCCCGGTGCTAAGTATGGTATTTTGGGACCCATCTCTACTCTACGTCTGGAAAATCTCAGGGAGGGCGAAGAGGATTACGAGTGCTTGCTGATGATCGAAAATGCAATTTTGGCATATAACGCTGAAAACGGCACGGATTACGATCCCAAGGAACTGATGTCTTGGATCTATGCGGATTTGTATGAGGGCGTTATTCCTGAGCGTGACAATGCGGTGGGCTTTGCAGAGCAGCGCATTGCAATGCTTGAAGTATTAGAACAATTTACAACCAATCCGGATGCAGCAATCGATACATTGTTAAACGGTTAATAAACAGATAATGGGGGACATAAATCGCTCCTTATATTAAAAGAAGTATTATCCACAATACAGGAGGAAACATTATGAAGAATTTAAAGAAGATCCTTTCCCTGGCACTGGCAGTTATGATGCTGGTCGGCGTTCTTGCTGCCTGTGATGGCGGTAAAGAGGTTGTAACGAATCCTGACGGTTCTGTCGTTCAGGGTAAGACAGCGATTGTTGCATATAACTCCGTTGGTTATGGCCATCAGTGGCTGGAAACTTTGGCAGCAGAGTTTAACAAGATCTATGCCGAAGAGGGCTATAAGGTTGAATTGAAGATATCTATGGCCTATGAGAATAACCCTGCCTTAGAAATCGGCAAGGGTGCTGAGAGAAATGATACAGATATGTATCTGGATGCTGCCAACTTGGAGACTCTGCTGGAAGCATCTGATCGGACTATGCGCGGTCAAGGTGCTGTGCTGGTAGATATGAAGGAATCTGTGTGGAATCAGCCTGCCATCGGTTTTGACAAGCAGGAAGAAAGCAAGACCATTGCGGAACGTTTCACTTTGAATCCTGACTATGTTTATTACAACGGCAAGCGCGAAGACTTCCATGGCGGTGTTTATGTTCTGCCTACCGGTATGGAACAGTGGTCTGTTGGTATCAATGTGAATCCTTCTGTTACAGCAAAATACGGCTACGATGCAAACAATCTGCCCCGTACTACTGATGAATTCAATGCAATGTGCGAGAAAATTGCAGAAACTTCCAAAGATACTGGCGTGTATGCATACACCTGGGCAGGTGCTAATGCTTCCGGCTATTTGGCATACCTTTATTATGAATACTTTGCACAGTACACCGGCTATGAGAACTTTATGAATTTCGTGGAAACTAAGCCCTTTACCGATGCTACCTTGGAAGATATTAAGAACGAAGGTTACAAGATTTATGAGGATCCGGGCATTCTGGAAGCTTTTAAAGCTATGGAGCCCATTATGAAGCCAAAATTTTCTGCCAACGGTACTGCTTCTATGGATCATATGAATGCTCAGCACCAGCTGCTTACCGGTAAGGCTGCATTTATGATTATGGGTGACTGGCTGCTGGCACAGATGAAGGATCAGTATTTTGAAGAAGCTTCTCAGTGTATCCTTATGAAGACCCCCGTTCTGTCTGTTATCGGTACTGAGTGCGGCATTTCGGATGCTGAACTGAGCAAGGCAGTTAAGATGATCGACGAAGGCAAAACCAACGAGGAAATTATGGCTGTAATTTCCGGCCTGGATGCCACAGAAACGGCCCGTATTCGGGAGGCCCGCAATATTTACGGTGGTGGCGAAGCGGTTATTCGTTCTGGTATGGCGATTCCCGCTTATGCTGACGGCCGTGATGTTGCCATTCTCTTTGCTCGTTTTATGTGTTCGGAGGATGCGCAGCGTGTGATCCGTAATCAGGGCTATAAGATTAACTGCTATGAGTGCGAGAGCTATGACTTCGAGAAAGAAACAGACTATATGAAATCTGTTGTTGCCAATATGAACATGGGCGAAGGGTTGTACATCTCAATGGATAACAGCTTGTCCATTATTCGTTCCAACTCCAATATGCTTTGCTTCAACCATCCGACAACCGGATACCCCTTGGTGTTTAAGAATATGATTATGGATACCACTGGTATTATGAATGCTCAAAACCTTTTCGAGTTGGAAAAAGATTATGCAAAGCAATACTGGAGCACCTGGACAGCATACATTCAGTAATTAGCAGGAGGCTTTCGGTATGATGAAACCTCAATCAGGTTTTTTTAGGAATTTTCATTCCAAATCCCATCGTAAAGAGACAATCTTCATTCTCTTAATGTTAGCCATTCCCTTTGCTAATTTTTTGGTGTTTTGGCTTTATCCTAACTTACGGTCCATAACCATTGCGTTTGAGGTGCCCTCTATTGAGGGCTTTACCCTCTATAACTTTAAACGTTTTTTTGACGAACTGTTCAGTGATATTAGTGGCCCAATGATGTGGAAAATGATTGACAATAGTATGATTATGTTTGTTGTCAGTACATTTATTAATCTACCGTTGGTGTTATTCCTTTCTTACATAATGTTTAAAAAGGTAAGAGGCTATAAGGTATTTCGCATCTTGTTCTATTTGCCGTCGATTCTTGGTGCAACAGTTATGACTCAGATATATAAGAGTCTTTTAATGACTGGCGGCCCTATTGAGCAACTTTTAGCTCTATGGAATGTTCCAATGAGCGATATGACACGGTTTGCTGGTCTTTTGGGGTCTAAGGAAACCGGTATGTTGATGATGGTGATTTACACCCTTTGGACAGGCGTTGGCGTGAATATGATTATGTTTACCGGCGCAATGAATCGCGTTCCACAGGAGATTTTTGAATCTGCCCGTATCGATGGCATTGGTTTCTTCCGCGAGTTTTTCAACATCATTTTGCCCTTAATCTGGCCTACAGTTACAACTATGGTGGTGTTCTCTATGGTTGGCATTTTCAGCAACGCAGGATTGGTTATGCTGCTAAGTCCGGAAAATGATTCAACTTGGAATATCGGCTACTACATTTTGAAGTATACCTTAAATGCCAATAATACCATCCGTGTTGAGGATACGTTCTGTTATCCTGCTGCAATCGGTTTGATATTCACGCTTGTGAATGTTCCCTTGGTATTTGGCGTTAAGGCACTGTGCGACCGCATCGGTAAAGATGCCGAATATTAAGGAGGAAGAGACTATGGCAAGAAATAAATTAGCTAAAAATACTTCTTCCGCACTGAATGTTCGTACTCGTACAGAAAAAATCATGTTGAGCATTTTCTTTGTGGTATTTTGCGCGTATGCGCTCACTTTGATTGCTCCGCTGTTTTGGACAGCATATAACTCCTTGAAGGATCCTCGTAGTTATAATGATAACCCCTTTAATTTCCCTGCATTTGAGAATATACAGTGGAACAACTATGTGAAGATCTTCGATAAGCAGGCAATGACAGTTTCCATTCCATTTGCTATTTTTAATACCATATGGCGTACATTTGGTTCTGTCATAGTCGGTATTTTCTTTACTGCTTGCACATCCTATGTGGTTTGCAAGTATTCTGCAAATCACAGATGGCTTAACTGGATCTACGCATTTGTGGTTACCATTATGATTATTCCTACGCTTGGATCTACTGCAACATCCTATAACCTGATTCATAATGAGCTGCAAATAGCCAATAAACCTTGGTTTATATGGCTAACCTGGTGCAGCGGTATCGGTTTTGGATTTTTGATGATGTATTCCGCGTGGAAGAGCCTGAGCTGGAGTTATGCAGAAGCGGCTTTTATTGACGGTGCATCTCATTTTAAGGTGTTCTTCAGCGTAATGATGCCTATGGTAAAGCCTATTATGACTTCGCTGTTTGTAGTTAATTTCATCAGCGGTTGGAGCGAGTATATGGATACCATCCTGTATATGGATGAGTGGCCTTCGCTTGGCTATATGGTGTACGCCCTGCAAAATCAAGCCCGGTACTTTGGTATGCCGCTGTATTTTGCTGTGATCGTACTTTCTATGATTCCGACGATTGGCGTCTTTATTGCTTTCCAGGAAACGATTATGAAGAATATGACCACCGGCGGCCTGAAGGGTTAACGCCGGGAAAGGAGGAAAAAAGGATATGAAAAAATCATTTAGGAATGTCCTTTTGATGATGCTTGCAGTGTTGTTGCTCATTTCCTGTGCTGCTTGCAAAACAGATCCTACGGGTTCGTCAGAATCTAACGGATCGCTGCAGATTGAAACAGTTAAGATTTTACCTCAAGCATATATCAATGAGCCTTATGACCTATGGGAAATCATTATTGCAGAAGATGGAGTAGATTATTCTGCCACGGCTTGCTATACCGAGGTTGCATTGGATGCAGTAACCAACGAATATACATTTCAAGAGCATACTTTGGCAGTAGAAAACTTCTGTTTTACACCTGTTACAATGAATAATACCATTGTGACTTTGCAGGCGCAGCGAGGAAAAGAAACTGTTACTAAAGTTGTATCAGTCAGTACGACAGTCCGTGCAGATCCGCTTGACGACCTGTATAAATCTACAGGTATTCTCGGCTGGGCAGAAACTGGTATTTCCAAGAGTGTCAATAATGATTCCCGGTATGTTAAGGGGGAGAACTCAAAAACATCTCTGCATGTGAAATTTGACGGCGTGGAGCCTCACATATGGGGTCAGTATTTCATGGAATTGTCCAATGAAACTGCACAGCGTTATTTTACTGACCAAATCTGGGACAATGCGATTGTTACTTTC
Organism: Faecousia sp.; assembly: GCA_045646805.1. Taxonomy (GTDB): domain Bacteria; phylum Bacillota; class Clostridia; order Oscillospirales; family Oscillospiraceae; genus Faecousia. The sequence goes on along the minus strand of JAZRLK010000132.1, from coordinate 10,168 downwards.
TGGGTATACAATCCCATGGATCAGGATATTGAGTTCCAGCTTGTTATTAATGATCATACCCATACAGTAATGACTGACTGGACCGGTGAGGAAGGTAACTTCCGCAGACAATTTGCAAAGGCCGGCGAGTGGACACAGTTATTTTTCTCCCTGCGCAGAATGGGTACAACCCATAAACTGATCAACAATCAGCTCAGCACAGAGACATTGCTTATTAAGTTCCAGTATGCTGGTTTTAGCACTACAGAAAACTATCAGTTTGATTTTTATTTGGATGATTTGGATGTTGTTCCTGCATCCACATATCCGGATATTGATACTACCTATACTTTCTCCAATGAAACCTTGGAGCAAGGCTGGGAAAATATGGTGCAGGATACCGGTTGGCAGGGTGCATCTACTATCTATGAATATGAAAACTTCATTGGTGATGACAGCGTGTGCTCCCTCTTTGCGACTTTTGATTCCGAAAAGGGTCCTGCAAATCCTTTTGTGGTGCTTAATCCTGCTGCGGTGGTGGGTACACAGTTCATGCCGGAGCTTCCGGATATGACTGGTGGCACTCTAACCGGATACTTTAAGTTTGAGAATTGCACGCCAGAGGTCAAAGTTGATTTGATTAAAGAATCCGGTAATCTGTGGCTATTCTCCAATTCGTTGCCTATGCAGCTGACTTCCGTTGGCAATGGATGGTATAAGGGAACGCTGAATGTAAATGATTTTGATTTCACCACTGACCGTAACGATCAGATCATCCGTATCCGTTTTACATTCTCCGGTATTTCCAAATCCTCTAAGGTATGGATGGATACCTTGAAGTTTGATTACGAGTATGCAGTTAAGGTCAAAGAATCCATTGATAAGGACTGGATCAATCTGCCGACAGATAGTGGTATGACAACTGCATCTGTTGTGAAATTCTCCACAAACTACAAGAAAGCTCCCAACAGTGTTCGCTCTATTCAGATCACTGCACCTTATGGTGAAACCGGTATTCTTACATGGGCACCGGAGTACGCCGTAATTGATGGAGCAATGGCGAAAGTGCCTAATATGACAAAGGGTGCTGTACATGCCTATTTCTATTTTGGCACAAAGACACCGGAAGCATCTATGCGTCTGTACAACTCCTTGTGGAAGTACTGTAAGGATGTGGCTTTCACATTTGAAGATGTGGGTGGCGGCTGGTATTACGGCACGATTCCTGCATCTTTGTTCCAGGGTTATCCAGAAGGCAATAGTAGTGAAATTATTCGTTTCAGCATTTTGATTCCCGCTGGATACACCGTTTATGTGGATGGATTGATGCATTATCCCAATGAGGAAGTAGTTACGGAATTGAATCCTGAGGATGTGTTTGCTTCCGGTATCTTTACAACCAACGGCTTTACAGGTAACTCCGGCTGTGAGGTAGCAACCGATGTTGCCAACAATAGTGACGATGCAATCCATATGTGGGCAGAATCTGCCATTGGCTGGCCCGATGTTGGTGTGAAATTTGCTGCACCTGTTGATATCAGTGCATATACCGAAATGTCCGTTGATGTAAAGTCTATCGATGCTCACAAGTGGATTGGCGTTAAGCTTTACTATATGGATCAGAACGGTGCAGAGCAAAGCTACATTGCCGGTGCTGATTTTGAAGGTGACGACTGGCAGACCATTACATTTAAACTGAGCCAGTTTACCGATGCGGATCTTACAAAGGTTACCGGAATCTTGATTTGCGTAAACTACGATAATGCCTTTAAGACTGGTTTAAATAATCAGTTCTGGCTGGATAATTTGAAGCTTAGCGTGAATGAAGACGATGTGGGCAAGCGCGGTCAGATTTTTAAAGCTGGCGAGAATACCAGTCTCCTCATTGATGCAGGAGACTATGAAAGCATTAGCTTCGACTATTTACTTACCACCGAAGGTACGATGACTTTGATCCTTCGCGATCCCAACTGGACAAAGTATTTCGGCGATTTCACTTTTGATGCCAATGGCTTGGTGTACGATTACCAGACCGGTATCACCACCGAAAAACTGGATGATGGCTATATCCGTGTCACAATGGTGATGGATGAACTGAACCGTAGCGGCATTGCTGATAACAGAGATAATGCACCGGAAACATTGGGCGTTTTTGATATCTACAGTTGGACGACCGCTGATGGTTATGTAGATAACATTCAGGGCGTTCTGGATGAGGGAGAACCTTCCGAGCCTACAGAACCGGAAGAACCTACCGAACCCTCTGAACCCACAGAACCTGAACAACCTACAGAGCCTGACGGTATGGAATTGAACTTTACTGCAAATGTTGGTGCTTTTATCGAAGTAGAGCCGAAAGCATATGAAGTAATACGCTTTGAATATCAGTTGGCTGCAAATGGTCAAATGACTCTGATTCTTAGAGATCCTAACTGGGCTAAGTATTATGGCGACTTTACCTTTGATACCAACGGCTTGGTATGGAGTTATCAGACGGGTATTACAACTGAAAAGTTGGATAACGGCTATATTCGAGTCACAATGATCTTGGATGAATTGAATCGCTCCGGTCTTGCAGACAACCGCGACAATGCTCCTGAAACTATTGGCGTATTCGATGTTTACAGCTGGACATCCGTTGATGGACATATCCAGAATATTGAACTTTTGATGGAGTTCCCGGGTGAACCTGAAGAACCCACAGAACCAGAAGAACCCACAGAACCGGAAACACCTACCGAGCCTGATGGCATGGAACTGAACTTTACTGCAGGTGTGGAATCCTTTCTTGAGGTTACCCCCAATGCCTACAAGATTGTCCGGTTTGATTACAAGCTGGCGTCTGAGGGTACGATGGTACTGATTCTCAGAGATCCCAACTGGGGTAAGTATTACGGTAGTATTGAATTCAATAATGACGGACAGGTATGGGATTATCAAACCGGTATTACGACGGAAAAGCTGGATAACGGTTACATCCGTGTAACATTAATACTGGATGAGTTGAATCGTTCCGGTATGGCAGATAACCGGGATAATGCCCCTGAAACTATCGGCATATTCGATGTTTTTAGTTCGACAACCGTTGACGGTCATATCGACAATATCGAGCTTTTAATGGAATTACCCCAAGATGAGGAAACCTTGGAACTTGAGTTTACCGCAGGCGTCGAAAGCTTTATTGAAGTTAGCCCCGATGCCTACAAGATTGTCCGGTTTGATTACAAGCTGGCGTCTGAGGGTACGATGGTACTGATTCTCAGAGATCCTAACTGGGGTAAGTATTACGGTAGTATTGAATTCAATAATGACGGACAGGTATGGGATTATCAAACGGGTATTACAACGGAAAAGCTGGATAACGGTTACATCCGTGTTACATTAATGTTGGATGAATTGAATCGTTCCGGTATGGCAGATAATCGCGACAATGCTCCTGAAACTATCGGCATCTTCGATATTTTCAGTTCAACAACTGTTGACGGTCATATCGACAATATCGAGCTTTTAATGGAACTTCCGGATCAGTCATCCAGAAATATTGGTTTGAAATTGTTTAAGGGTATGCGCTTTCAAAAGCCCCGTCTGTGGGACATAGATCTTCTTGAGCAGGAAGATAACGCAGAATAATCCATAAGAGGCAAATGATAAAACGGCGGACAGTGATTGAAATATATTATTGTCCGCCGAAAAAACCAAAAGCAAATGGAGACTTACCTATGAAAGAGTTAAATATTGGTGTAATTGGCTATGGCTTGCGTGTAGGAATGATTTTTGCAGGCTTGTATAAAAATGAGCTTGGCGTTAAGGTCAATTTGACCGCTGTTTGTGATCCGAAAGGCGAAGAAGGCTTGACTGAAAAGCTGACAGAGTGTGAAATTGATTTTACCAACACACATTTTTATACCGATGCAGAAGAAATGCTGGATAACGAGAAGTTGGATGGCGTGATGATCGGAACTCGCTGTAATTTACATACAGACTTCGCTGTGATGGTTCTGCAGCGGAAGATTCCTCTGTTTTTGGAAAAGCCGGTTTCCATCAATTATGAACAGTACGAAAAACTGAAGGCAGCAGGGGAGAGGGCGGAGAGTGAAGTTGTGGTATCGTTCCCTCTGCGAATTACTGCAATGGTAGACCAGGTAAAAGACCTGATTAAACGGTTGGATATCGGGCCTATTGCCCATGTAGCAGCTTTTAACTATCCCACCTACGGTGGCGACTACTATCACAACTGGTATCGGGACGATTCCCTGACGGGTGGCCTGTTCCTGCAGAAGGCGACCCACGACTTGGATTATATCAATCACATCGTGGAGCAAAAGCCGGTTGAGATTTGCGCTATGACATCCAAGCAGATTATGAAGGGCAACAAGCCTGCTGGTCTCAAATGCGAGGATTGCCCCGAAAAAATGACCTGTGGCGAAGGCCCTTACCAGACCATCAAGGTTCGGGGAGACTACTCCCACGGTGAATACTGCTGCTATGCAGAGGATACCGGCAACGAGGACAGCGGTACGGTCATCGTTCGGTATGAAAGCGGTATGCATGTGGTTTACACGCAAAACTTCTTTACCCGCAATAAGCACGCAGCGAAGCGCGGTGCCATCATTGCCGGTGTCGGAGGTGTTGTGGAATTTGACTGGCAGACTAATGAGATCATTGTCCGTAAGCATTATGAAACCGGCGAGATCCGCAGTAAGGTGGAAACTATTGCCTTCCACGGCGGCGGTGATATTAAGCTGATTAACAACTTTATTGGTGTAATGCTTGGTACGGAAAAGTCCAAAACACCTTTGGAGCAAGGCTTGCTTAGCGCATATATGTGTCTAAAGGCCAAAGAATCTGCTGAAAATCACACATTTGTAACATTAGATTTTGATATGTAAGGATAGACCTATGAATTTTAAAAAGGATTTAATTGGCAAGATATTACCTTTTTGGTTAGATAATGCCATTGACTATGAAAACGGTGGTATTTTCACCTGCCTGGATCGACAGGGAAATATCTACGGAAGAGAAAAAAGTGTTTGGTTTCAGGGCAGAGCTCTCTGGGTGTTGTCCAAAGCTTATAACACTATTGAGAAAAATGAAAATTATCTGAAAGCAGCAAAGTGTATTTTTGATTTCATTCCCAAATGTACAGATACTGATGGAAGAATGTATTTCACTGTAACAGCCGAGGGCAGGGGACTTCAAAAGAGAAGATACTATTTCTCTGAGACCTTTGCTGCCATCGGCTGCGCAGAATACTACAAAGCTACCGGTGATGAAAATGCTTTCCATCTGGCAGAAACCTACTTTGACATTGCCTACAAATGCTTCAAGGGTGAGATTTTCAATCCTCCCAAGATCAACCCGGAGAATAACAAAATGAAAGGCTTGTCCCCGGTAATGATCATGCTGGCAACGGCTCAGGTGATGCAGACGATGGGCCCTAATGTGAAAGAGAGATATGCAGCTATTGCAGAAAGCTTTTTGCAGGAGATTTTACAAGGCGGATTCCTAACGGAACGGGCACTTCTGGAAAGTGTCAGCACTGATGGTAAGGCTGTAGATTCTCCCAACGGACGGATCGTTAATCCCGGCCATTCTATGGAAGCTGCCTGGTTTGTTATGGCTCAGGGTATTTTGATGAACGATCCTTCTGTCATTGAGCAAGGCAGAAAGATCATTGATATTACATTGCCCTTAGGCTGGGATGAAAAACATGGCGGTATCATTTCCTTTACAGATCTGAACGGCCAACCTCCTGTACAGCTTGAGTGGGATATGAAGCTTTGGTGGCCACAGTGCGAGACGATGATCGCCGCAAGACTTGCTTATAAGCTGTTTGGCGATGAAAAATACCGGGAGCTTTACGAAAAATTGGAATGGTATTGCGAGAAGTATTTTATAGATGAAGAATTTGGCGAGTGGTACGGGTATCTTCACTATGACAATACACCGTCCACAACTTTGAAAGGCAATATTTTTAAAGGACCTTTCCATATTCCGAGAATGTATATCATTATGGCACTGTTGGAAGAGACAGGCAGTATGGCTGCATTCTTAAACTAAGGGGTGTTCAAGATGAGTCGATACATAACAGATTCCAATCGGTGGGTGATTGTTACGGAAAGCTATTCCGGACTGCTCCGTAAGGGCGTTGACCTTCTGCATAAGACAGTTGCGGATTTGTACAAGAGTTTTCTTTCTGTGTATACGATGGATGATATGGAGGCAGGAATTCTTGAAAGTTGTAATGTGATTCTTTTTGGAAAAAATTCTGCTGCTCCCATACAAAAGTTGATTCAGGACGGAGATATTAAACCTTGCACGAAACCCCAAGGTTACAGCGCAGTTGTATCTGATAGCGTATGGAATCCGGATAAGCAAATGGTGGTCATCGCAGGCAATGATGATCACGGAGCTGTATACGGCTGTGTGGATTTTTGCAATCAGTATTGCGGATATTTGATTTATAAATGCGGCAGATATACAAACAGTATGGCTGCGGGATACTTCGACACACCGTTCCACGAAAAACTTCCTAAATGGTCAAATATATCATCACCGGATGTACTGGATCGTGGTATCTGGACCTGGGGACATACTATTTATGATTACAGAGCATTTTTTGACAATATGCTCCAATTAAAGCTAAATGAAATTGTAATCTGGAATGATTATGCGCCTATTAACGCAGAGGATGTAGTTAACTACGCCCATGAATTGGGAATCAAGCTTATTTGGGGCTTTGCCTGGGGTTGGGGTGTGGATTGCAACACCTCTGCCAAGCTGGATGAGAAATCATTAAAGGAACTGCGGGACAATATTGTTGCGAAGTACGAAAAGGAATATGCTAACTCCAACTGCGATGGCATATATTTCCAGTCTTTTACAGAATTACAAACCGCATACATTGGCGACAAGCTGATTGCGGAAACGGTTGTAGATCTTGTAAATGATACTGCTGGTGTATTGCTGTCCAAATATCCTGATTTACATATTCAATTTGGTCTTCACGCATGGTCAGTTAAGGAACATACACAGTACATCGCAAAGGTCGATCCCCGTGTTTATATTATTTGGGAAAATTGCGGATGCTTCCCATTTGACGGAGAGTTTTCTGCACAAGGGGATGACGGCAATCCCGGCGATTTGACTGCAACTTGTGCATTCGTTGAAAAGATTGCAGTGTTGCGTGGCAAAGAGGACCGTTTCGGTGCGGTATTGAAAGGTATGACATTGCTTGATTGGACGACCTTTGTCCATCAACAACCGGGATTGATCCTCGGTCAGCGCAGTAAGAGATTTATTCAACAACGGACAGAGCGCCAGACCCAAATCTGGAAGCTGCTTCAAACCGACTGGGTTCGTCATGTGGAAAATGTTCGCCTGACGGTTCAATCCTTGATAAAAGAAAAGGAATATATGAATGTCCAGTGTGTGATTGAAGATGGTATGTTTGAAAATATGATTGCACTTCCTGTGGCAATTTATGCAGAAACCCTGTGGGATTGCAAGAGAGCAGGCAAAGAAACGGTGCAACAAGTGATGAAATACCCTTGCGTAACTGTGGCTAATCTTTAAATTTACCGGTACTAAACTGGTATAAATAAAAATTATTAGGAGGAAACCAAGATGCAAAAGAACTTGAGTAAAGTTTTGTCATTTGTACTTGCATTGGTTATGGTTTTGGGATTGCTTCCCATTTCCGCATTGGCTAATGAAGCACAGACGGCAAGTAGTGAACTACCCACGGCCATTACAGGGCTGAGTATCGCGTACCCCTATAACACAGAAAATATTGAGCTGACGAAAGCTCCTGTCAGCCGTTTCGATGCACTGTCCTTTGAAAGTGCGCGGAACGAAGTGGAGTCTGCGCAAATGATTCTGACTCCCGATTTCCAGGTGAATTCTTTTGAATTGACTATGGATCATTTGTTCAACGAGAAGGGCAATATTATTCCTGCGTCTGCCTTTGAAGTGTATACCCAGCACTATGTTACAGTAGAGGGCGCTGGAAACTATGCCAATTACGGCCAATTTGAAACCCATGATTCATGGTTTCTAAATAAGCAGTATAGTGATTATTTGTACCACCCCAGAGATGGACAAAGTGCTCCCAATGGCACTTATCCCAATGCGCTGATTCCTCAGAATGCAGCCATAGCCAACGGTGTTAACACCATTGCTGCCGGTCAGAACGGTGGTATTTGGGTGAACCTGAATGTTCAAGATGCAGCTCCTGGTACTTATACCGGCTTTGCTACCTTGACTGTCAATGGTGAGGATATGCAGATTCCTGTATCTGTGCGTATCTATGATGTGGAAGTTCCTGATGAAGTCCACAGCATTTTGTCCACCGGTATCTGGTGGGATCAGTTGGAAGCAGGTGAGGGTTATGTGACGCAGGAACTGGCTGATAGTTATTATAATTATCTGATCAGTAAGCGCATCTCTCCGTGGGATCGCTGGAACTATTGGTACACTACCGATGGATTGGTAACTCAAGTGGTGTCCTTGGCATCTGATCCGAAAGTTCCTGCATATTTGCTGTACTACAAGAATGATGACAGAGAAGTAAATAGAGATTCTGTTGTTGCAACATTGACAGGTGTAATCAACAAAAATATTGAGTTAGCGCAAAGCGGCAGCAATGTTGATCTGTTCAAGAAGGCCTATTTCTACTTTGCTTGCGTGGACGAGCCTGCAGGCGGTTCTTCAGCCCCCACCTATGCACAGGTGCAGGCTGCAATCAATGTGCTGGATTCTGTTAAGAGTGAATTGGCAACTATGCTGGATGCCTATCCTGATTTGAAGCAGAGTTTCCTGGGCATCAAGAATATTGTTACCGGACCGGATCCCAGCAATGCAAAAGAAGATCTCTTCTATATTGATGGTAGCCCCGACTATTCCAGCTCTTCTGCGCTGACAAGCACATATGACAGTGTGATCTATTGTCCCCAGTACCAGAATATGCAAACTGCTGAGCAGCGCGCAAAATATGCCGATGATACTGAGGTGTGGTGGTATGGATGTTGCCATCCTGTGGCACCTTATCCCACATTCCATTACAATAATCCCTTGGTTACCAGTCGTGCTTTAGGCTTTATGATGTATGAGTACGGTGTTTCTGGTGCGTTGTACTCCTGTGTTAACTATTGGGGTCAATATACAGATAACGGAATTTCACTATATGACTACTGGAATGGTTATAGTAGCGGCACGCCCGGCGACCAGATGCTGGTATATCCCGGCTCTGATTTCGGCGTAAAGGGCCCTATCGGCTCTATGCGAATTGAGACCATCCGCGAGAGCAGCGAGGACTACGAATATCTGTGGCTGCTTGAGCAATTTGGCGGTAGTATCTCTGCCTATACTGCTGGTCTGTATGACGGTACGATTGTTACCGGCGTTTATGACGGACATACTGTGGATCCCGACGGCGACGGAAATACCGATTCCGATGCTATTTACCACAGCCGCCGCACAGCTCTTCTTTCCAAACTGGAGGAACTGAATGTTGCCGCTAATGGTGCAACAGAGATTGAACCCGGTCAGGAAAACTTCGTCCGTGGACAGGTGTTTAAGGCGAATCAGGGACTGAATATAGCTTTTGAAGATGCCAATTATGCTACTGTCAGCTTTGAGTATAAATTGACCAGCGAAGGCACAATGTCCGTTATTTTGAGAGATCCGGATAACTGGACAAGCAAGACTTATGGTGATTATACGTTTAACTCCACTGGTCTTGCTTATGCATACGGCAATTATCAGTCTGGTATTACGTGCGAAATTCTTGCAGACGGTTATGTCCATGTGACAATGGTGCTTTCTGAGTTGCAGCGTACCGGTTTGGCAGATAACCGGGATGCGGCACCTGAGAGCATTGGCGTGCTGGATATTTACAGCTGGACTAGTGCCGATGGCTATATTGACAATGTTCAGGTGTCTATGGATGCCCCCATACCTGAAGAAACGGAACCCGAGGTTACCGAACCGGAGGTTACTGATCCCGAGAATACAAACCGTGGCGAGTCTTTTAAAGCCGGTGTAGGTACAAATATTGCCTTTGACAATGCTGCCTATGATACGGTCAGCTTTGACTATAAACTGACCGGTGAAGGCACAATGTCCGTTATTTTGAGAGATCAGGATAACTGGACAAGCAAGACTTATGGTGATTATACATTTAACTCCA
>JAZRLK010000131.1:0-13094 GCA_045646805.1 Faecousia sp. | reverse complement strand
TTGTAAATTTCCACTGTAATAACCACCTTTGTTCGCCCCCTACATAGTCTGAGACTATTATAGAGGACACTTCTCGGTGGCTCAATTATTCATGAGCGTTTTACGGCTAAGTGGCTCACTTTTATATTAGCGTTTACATTTCTGTGCACCTTTGCCCCACACAGCATCCGCTAAAAACTTTCCAACTTTGCCAAAATTGGAAAAATAGGCATGATTATTAATGGCAGAACGGGCGATTTTCATTCGCATCAAATCCATGTTGGAAAGGTGGGTGAAATCAATATTCATGTAAATTTCCTCCTTAAATTTAACTTTCTTACAATATTATACCTAGCAAACATAAAGAAACAAACTTAAGCAGAGGAGAAAATAAAAAAATCATCCCGGCAGATCAACTCGACCAGGATGATTTATATTATTATTTTGCGATGTAATTATATTTATTTTTTCTCATCACGCAAATTTTTAACGTGATAGCCAACGTTATACGTTACTTGCACTTCTTTGTTGATTTCTTTGGAAATTCAATGATAGGGGCGACAATATATATTCGTGGGCGCTCCGTGGTCTTTCTTTCTTTGGAATAGGTGGATGAAAACTTGAACTATTGCAGCAGCTATCAGAGAACAAATAACAGGAATATACAGCAATTCCAAAAAGTCCACGAACATCCATTTCCTCATCAGAAACACTATACTTTCATAGCCTTTCAAATCACAGGACACAAACAAAATGCCTATCAGCAGTAAACGTCCGCGCAGCGATATTCCGGAACGATAGTACTCCACATCGCCTGGGTTTTTCTTTTTTTTCGAGCCGATTCCGAGTATAAATTGCAAGGCATCCTTAATCCTGTAAGGCATCTCTGAAAATCTATAAAATGCCATATCTGTTTTTTTAGGGATCTTCGTTTTGAGTCCGCAATCTGAATTTTTACAGATATAAAAATTGCGGATATGATGCTCATTCATATACACTGGCGTTCTGTCTTCGAATTTTTTGAGTCGTGCATTCGGACCAGAATCATCATATGCATAATATGTTTTTACTTTGGTACCAACCTGAACCCGCTCAGATTCTGTTACAAAATCAAGTGTCATGAACTCGCCGCATCTCGGGCAAACAGGAACACCATAATCCTTCGCCTGATGAATAATCATCGAGGTTGCTGTTCTGCTATAGCGATAACTGTACAATTTCACATTGCATCGAAACCAATGGACAATCACAAAAACCATAAACAGCGTCACCTGATGCATCTTATAAAAATCCGACACCACATACAACGGATGCAGCCATTTACGCAGGTTGTTTTCCATTATATAGTTATGTAAAAGTTCCAGGAGCAGATCAATGCCCAACTTTAAAAATATGGGGATAATTATGGTTCCCGCAACGACCTGAACAGCAAATGTAAAGTAATCAACTTTACCCAAGGGGGAAGAATTTTTAATCGATTTTCTGATCAGTTCAAACTGATGGATCTGACTCCGAGAGCCAAACATCGTTCCGTTCTTTTTATTTCTATATCCCATTTTTCAAAACAATCTCCGTAGTATCTACTTAACATTCACTTCAACCAAATCGTAAAGTTCAGACATATCCTCAATGGCAGATTCCATGTCAGTATAGAAGACGGTGTTTATGCCATCTTCGTATTTAAGATCAATGGAACCATCCGTATTCACAACGATGTTGCGGAACTCCAGAGGGGTATATACGGTTCGCCAGTATTCATCTCTCATGTACTCATCGTAGGTGACAAAGATATACAGTCGATTCTGGGCTCTATCATATTTGTCTTCTTTGAGCGTTCCCAAATATGTTTTGTAGTAGGTGGTTTCCGAATAATCGTACCATGCCTCGGGCGCATGTGTTTCATCGATAATGAATTGCGTAATAAACTCTTTGATGATCTCCATAGGTAGAGAGCTGGTATCCGTCAAGATCTGAGCAAGGGCCGGTACGGTAATGGTTTTGGTTGTTTCTTTAGGGATGCAATGATATTTATCAACGAGGGCCTCCGCGTTTTGAATAGAAACCGTGATCAGATCGCCAGATACCAAATTAGTGCCCTTATCTATAGTGAATTGGCATGCTTTCAGAACCTCGTCCTGTGACATAAGTTCGATCTTTGCAGTTGCTTCGCCACTGAGTCCATCAAAGGTGACCTGAACGTTTTCAAAGATGTCAACCACATCAACTTCAGGGAGTCCTTCCACCACATAGGTTTGTTCGCCGGATTTTACCTTGCTTTTAGCTTCTCCGGATGCAACAATGGTTACGGTCACCACATCACCATTGGAAAGATTGTCTTTGGGAAAAAAGGATACCTCCAGGCCAGATGTATAGGCGTCATATTTCGTAAACCATTCGGTCAAACCCTTTTCCGTGTCAACGGGCTCTCCGATAATCTCGCTGATCAGAGCATCTTCGTTAAGAGAAACCTTAGCAGAACCTGCAGTATGGTAGCCATTAAAGTTCACCTTAACGTATTCAAAGGGATCTGCCTTGGAACCAATCGAAACAACGCAGACGATTGCAATGACCGCGATCACAGCAGCAACAGCAATCAGCGTAATGGATAGCCGGCTTTTCCCGGTGTTGCCCTTATTGTTTTTTTCAGCTTGTGCCAGCGCCTCAGGGCAGGTGCAAGTTTTGTTTTCAATAGGGTTTCCGCAAAATTCGCAGTATTTCATAATCTGCCTCCTTAATACTTACTGAACCGGAACTTGAACGGCTCGCATTCCGGAATACCAATAATGGCTTCGCCGGTCTTCAAGTGCATGATATCCCAGTCTTCTACAACATTGGCTTCACGCTGTGTTTCAACGATACCATTCCGTTGCAGTTTAGGGAGATATGTTTCCAACTTCTGATTCTTTCCAAACAGACCCTGGATATAGCTTCTGGATTCGGCATCATTCACCCGGAAACAGAAATTAGTAGAGAAACCGGACAGGATGCTCCGAGCCCGCTCTTCGCCGTAATTGTCATAGATCTGCTCAATGTTTTGAATGCCGATCATACATTTAATACCAAGGCTTCTGCCGAAGTTTACAGCATCGTCAATATGATTTAAGTGCGGTAAGAGCTTAAATTCGTCGCAGATAAAATAAACATTACCTTCGCTGCGGCCTCGACCTAAGGCTTCTTTGATAGCCAGGTCAAACATCAGACTGTAAATGGGAGACAGCATACCACCCACACTAAGATCGTATTCAATAAAAATCTTCTTCCTGCCCTTGCTTTTCACCAATTGCTTCAATGAGAGTGTGCCATTCTTTGAGAAATTTCCGATAAAAACCTCTCTGACCACACGCTGCAGCTCGGAGAGCACGCCTTGTGTCTGTGGGGAATCGTCGCTGGAGATATAGCTGCACATGGCCTTGAGATCGTCAAATCTCATCAGCATATTCCGGAAAGCTTGCGCACTTGCGGAATTGATAAACATAAGCAGGTTGGCATTTGTACGCTTTGATTCTTCAACGTTTCTAACAAAGAAGAGCACGCACGCCATGAAAATATCTCTTGCGGCATTCGGGAAGAACACCTGATTTGTCCGTTCACAGGCTTCCGCAAATAATGCCTTGGAAATTTCAATAATGCTTTCCTGCATGCGGTCGCCATAGTCGATCTCATTGAAAATATTCCAATAATCCGGCCCTGTTTCACCGGTAGCCAAAGAATCGTTGCTTATGATGATGTCGCCGGGCCGGTAAAATTCCTTTTGAAAATCCCCCTTGGTGTCAAACAAAACCATAACGTCCTGGTCGGCCATAGTATCTTGCAGTTGGGAGATCATATGAAAGAAGGCATTGGTTTTACCGGTGCCAATACCGCCTAAAAGCATGATGTGCTTACTGAGTAGATCCGCATTCAACGGTACAACGCATTGTTTACCGGAGCCGTCTACACCATGAAATGTGCAAACAGGCTTATTTGAAAGGAAGTTTGGAACCGAATCATTCAGACTGTCGCCAAACAACACCGAAGATTGCTGTCGTCTATCGTTGTTCATATATGAGGTTCCTTTATTGGTTTTTGAGATTTGAGTGTGCGTAAAAAGAATCACTACATACCGCTCCATTGGGCATGGTGTGCTCCGGAAGTCTGTCCAGCATTGGATGCACCAGAGCCAGTCATACCCAACTTATCTGTTGTGCAAGCGTCATTTTCTTTGGAATTCGCATTGCCAAAGGGGCCGCTGGTACTTCCCAGGAGCGATTCTGCATAACTTAGGTTATTGGATTTCTCGGGAGGGTTTGGACACAAAACATCTGCGGAACACGGGGATGTGTTTTGAGTGGAGCCGTTACTTTCGGCGTTTGTCTTGGACAAACCCTTTATCGTTCGGTCATCTTTGTCTGTAGATGTAGCAAGTTCTTCATTATACCGAGGTTGGAAGTTTTTATAGGATGCATTCAAGTCATTATGGATCTTCGCATCAAAAGCGGTTTGTTCGTGGCACTGCGGATCCAGCGGAAAGCCTATTTTCTGAACATCTTCTGCAGACTGACTGGACAGAATAGCCCTACATTTTCCATCCCTTGCTTTTTCCATTAAATTATAATCGTCCAGAAATTTGGTGGTGCTAGGGGGATCTGCATCATAAGTGCCCACGTATTTCAAGCAACCGCTGTTATACAAGTCGGTCAGATAAGGATTGAATCCTTGGTCCCCTCCATCCGAGCCATATTGGTTATTAGCATTGCATTTGCCGATTGCGGCATTGAAGTCTCGTGTACCATAAATCTGCTCCATACGGTCCCGATCAATGTAAAAACAATCCAAATGGCGCTTATCCATCAAAATATGAGAATCAGTAGCAAATTCGGTGGGTGCCACGCAAACATCCCGATGGAATCCATAGGCATCAAAAGATCCGTCTGCGTTTATATGTTTCTTAGCTGTATCTTCGGAAGTAAAATATCCAGAAAAACTTGTGTAATCACTTTCAAACGCTTTTCTTCCGTCTTTATAGCATCTGTGCTGGTTGTCTGTCGTTGAGAGATAAATATAATTGTCGTTAATTGTTGCGTTCTGAAGTGCATCAGTAGCAGGATATGGGGTTGCTTTCTGACCATCAATATCTTTTGTAAAGTCTATTCCCTGAGACTTTGCGTTGGCTGATACATTATCGGCAGAAGGCGTGTAGTGATTGTTATTCATACCGAATTGTCACTTTCCCTCCTTCGACCTGAATGCCGTGTGGAATTTTTTGCAAGTAGGAAGATGTGGTGATCACAACATTTTCAAATTCATAGGTCGTGTTCCCCTCATTCTTGCGAGTAGGGGTTCCTATCTGAGCATCGAGCCACGCGTCTAACACATCTCGGACTTCCCTGAAATAGACGAGATTTTTATCTGGGTCACCCGTGGATGGACGTCTCCAAAATCCTCCTACTCCAAATTTTTCAATAAGCTCTGGAATTTGAGGATAAAGAACAATATCATCCAGTTTCTTGTCGAAGGACATAAAAACCTTAAAGGTAATTCCATTGTTTAAAAACTCCTGCTCGCCCATGTCAAAGAAACGATACGAAAAGTTCTTGCTTTTGGTAGCTTTAATCCCAAAATAACCCTCTAATTCTTCAACTGTCGTATTGGGTCCCACCAGGAACCCATTGATGTCCAAAACACCATTTTTCAAGTCATTCATAGTTTATAGCTCCCTTCAAAATACAGGTAATATTATTCTTCTTTCCATGTATCAATGGCCATCTCACCCAGTGTTTGCAGGTCATTAATCAATGCTCCCAGCTCTTCTGCTGCCTTATCCGTATCCTCCCAGGGAAGGACCTCAGAAAAACCGATGTACTCCTGAGGTTGTTTGAAGAACATGCCCCAAACGCGTCTTCTGATCTGCACCACATCGCTGGCAGATTTTGTTTTCACAGTAAAAGTCAGATCCGGCACTAAGCACACACGAAGCAATGCAAAGAACCAACCAAAGGACAAAACGAAAATGAGAATATTGGTAGCCGAAAACAATTCAAAGCCAAATACGATATCAATCGGACTGATTGGTGCACCGGCAGTTCCAATCAATGCGCCAATAGAGGCCGCAAATGCAAGCAATTTCAGCCATTGCTTGTCCTTTAGGAGTAAGAACAGCCCGCAGGCGCCTGCCGCGAGGATAATCGAAAAGAAGGTAGCCAGAAATTCTGCCTTAACCAACATCGTATCGAAGATAGACTCCATCTCACTGGAGACAAGCAGGCTTAAGAGAATACAGAAGAAAGCATTTAGAATGCTGACCCGATTATTTTTCTTCACCTCTACACCAGAGATTTCTGCCACATCAAATTCCTGCTGCACGATCGTCTTGCCAAGTGTTGAGAAGCCGGCAGCTCGAAAAACAAGACGCTTGCTCGTTACCTGAAGCCGCCCTTCCGCATACTGACCCCGAATTTTGGAACGCAGGCGAGCCAGACGATACTGACGAATGGGGACTTCTCCTTCATTTGCACAGATAGAATCTGGAACAACCCTCTTGTTCCGCTCAAGAAAGCCTTCGTTTTCCTTGGTCACCACTGTCAAATTGGATACAGAAGCAAGCAAAGACTCCCAAACACTCCGTTTGGAGCAATTGCATGCCTCGCCGTCCGATAATTTCTTTCCACATTTGGTGCAATACTTCGCCATAACGTTTCTCCTGATCGTACTATAAAAAATGTTTTTTATCGCAAAAGTAACCGTTCTGTTTCGGGGAAAATCCCCCTAAAATAAGGGTATTATCGCATACAGTATAATCCATTTTTATCCTATTTTCAACGGTGCTTTATAAATTTGTCTAAATATTATGTATAAATCGCTTGTTAATTAGGGGTTATGTTGTACGGTATGTGGTTCAGAGTTAAGGAGGCAAAGCATATGGCCAGACACGGAGAAGCAATTTATCAGAGGAAAGATGGCCTTTGGGAAGCCCGGTATGTCAAAGAAGTGGACCTGACCGGGAAAAAGAAATATGGATCCGTATATGGGCATTCCTATAAGGAAGCCAAGGAAAAGAGGCAGGATGCCTTAGACCATATTCTGCTCTACAAAAGAACGCCGTCTGCCAGGCGAGTTACGGTTGGCGAGCTGGCTGCTGAATGGCTGTTGGTCAATCAGAGTCGGCTGAAACCTTCGTCCTATCAACGGTACCAAGGATTTCTAAAAAACCATATAGCGGGCAACCTGGGGGCTGTAAACGCATTATACTTAACCACGCTTACGATCCATCAGTTTGCCATGGAACGTCTAGCTGCAGGTTTGGCCCCTCAAACAGTCAATGCGATTTTGATATTTTTGCACTCTATTTTGAAGTTTGGACATCGCCAGTATCAGATCCCCATGCCGGAAATTGTCTATTTGTCTACAGAACGGAAGGAAATGCGGGTCTTGTCGGTTGAAGAGCAGAAAAAGTTGGTAGCCTATCTGATGAAAGATATGGACCATATCAAGCTTGGAATCTTGGTTGCTCTCTATACCGGTCTTCGAATCGGAGAATTGTGCGCCTTGAAATGGGAAGATATCGAAGAAGACAGCATTACGGTTCGTAGGACCATGCAGCGATTGCGGAAGAAAGATGGTTCCGGTACGGAACTGTATGTGGGTACACCCAAAACTAAGACATCCCTTCGGATAATTCCAATTCCCTCTTTTTTAAGGGATATCATTCGAAATTGCCGTAATCCTGCTTTGAATCATTCCTATTTTCTGGCAAGTCACGCCAATGAGGTAATTGAGCCAAGAAATATGCAGTATCACTTCAAGCGCTGCCTGCAGGAATCTGGTATTGAAAGGGCAAATTTCCACGCGCTGCGCCATACATTTGCCACTCGATGTGTAGAAGCAGGATTCGAGATCAAATCCCTTTCTGAAATCTTGGGTCATGCCAATGTCCAGACAACGCTTAATAAATACGTTCACTCCTCTTTTTCGCTCAAGCAGTCCAATATGGATCTCTTAAAGCTGGATTTGTAATATATGTGGTAGCCGAAATGAAAAAGAGCAGATACCCCAAAGGGTTTCTGCTCTTTTTTCGCAATCCGGTTACATCTGCGATAAACGCCGTGTCGAATTTTGTACTATACCTATAGTTTACTGTTTAGAGTGCCGAAAACAAACAAAACCCAGATTATTTTTTCGTTTGCTGATCAGGCGAAATAAGTTCCCATCAAAGCCGAAACTGGACTAAAATAAAATACACCCTCTATGTTCCAGAAGTGGGAGACAGAGGGTGTAATCTGCATATGTTGTTTATTTCGTTTCTTTATTGTTGCCTACCGGATAAGGCGCATCCTTAGGAATTTGCCAACCAGAGGAGTTCTTATAAGCACCAAGAATTTTACCTTCTTTGCAAAGATTTTTGATAGTAGCACGGCACTTTCCGTGTATTTCAGCATATTCCGTTGCGGAGATATAGATGATCTGCTTCTCTGGAGCGAACAGCTTATCACTGATGATGACCAGCTTGTTGGCATCGTCCACAAAAGCCAGGGTGATGCCCGGCACATCGTCCATGCAGGAAGTTTCTTTGTTCCAGAATCCACCTTGACCTTTGAAGGAATTCGGTCTCTTAAAGCTGGTCAGCAGCTTTCCAAGGGACGCCTTGTCGGCTTCCATATAGGAACCGTTCGGGCAAAGAATAATTATTTCTTTGGCCTGTTCTATAACTCTTAGTTTCATTCTTAACACCTCACATTTTTACTAAAGGATACTATATGGATAATCAAATGCATCTCGATATTGATGAATTAAAAGAAATCAGAAAAAAGATTTGTTCTCTCGATCAAAACCATCAGCAGGAAGAATTGCAAAAAACAAGCCCTTACTCTAAGGATATCACATCCCATATCCAAACCTGTGATGAATTACAGTTTTACCTTTCACTTCATTTACAGGAAAGCTATGTGACCAGACCGGCTCTGGTGGCAGATATTGAGCCGAACCTTTGGATTGAATCGGAAAAAGCAACCAACCAAGAACTGATGATGAAAGGACGGGCGCCCTACGCATTTGATGCACCGGAAGGAAAAATTGAACTGCATCACATTGGACAAGGCTATTCTTCGCCTTTTGTGGAGCTGACGCAGGAGGAACACGACCAGAAAAGCCATATTCTCCATACCTCCGATGATCCAAGCTGGCGCAAAAATAAAAGCCAAGAAAATGCGTTCAAAGCAGAACGATCCGCTTACTGGATCAAAAGATCCCAGGGAGAATGTATCATTGCTGAACTTCCAGAGATTACAGTACAGCAGGTATCCGGTGAATCCCGTCAAGATTATCTGGATGTACTACGGGAGATTTGCGAAGAAATTTACAAACAGAGTGAAATCACAGACCTCGATTATCTGGCAGATCTGGCCAAAAGCTATGCTATGATGCGCCGCATCGGCGCTCTGTCCATGGGAGAGTTTCTGAAAAACGAACGATTTGAGCAAAATAAGGAAATTCACTGCACTTCATGTGCTGCGGCTAATTATGTCCATTACGGTATGTATTTTGGACAGGGCGAACATATCCAGCGCTACAAATGTAAAATATGCGGCAAAGTGTTTACGGCGACAGCGCAAACTCTTTTGTCGGGATCTTCTTTTTCTTTCCGGGACTGGATTAAGTTTATCGACTGCCTGTATAACGGTTTTAATTTAGGTCAGATTGCAAAAACCTGCGGGGTAAGCGAACACACCGTTATGGAAAACAGAACAAAGCTTTTCTATGCATTAAAGCTATTGAATGACCAGGTAGTATTACAGGGCAATATTGCTATTGACGAAAAATTCGAGTATGTCAGCTACAAAGGCAACCACTCAAAACAAGAAGGTTTTCTAATGCCCAGAGAAGCCCATGAGCGGGGTGGCGAAATCCATACAAAGGGTATCACAGATGAATTCGTCAGCATAGTGTGTGCAGTGGATGACTGTGGAAACTCTATATGCAAGGTTACGGGAACGGGTAATGCATCAGCAGGTAAACTGAAGTATATTCTTCAACCCCATATGGGAGAAAAAATCATTTGTATATACTCCGACAAATCTTCTGCGATCCGAAATTATGCTCAAAAGTGCAACTACAAAATTAAGCAGGAAAAGATGTTGGTAAAAGGTGCGAAAAAGGCTGAGAATATTACCATCAGCTATGAATCCTTTGTGGTGAACCGATACATCCAAATTGCAAACGGATATATATCCAGACTGACACGATTTCTTAGCCGCTTTTCCGGTGTCTCAACAAAATATTTATCCGGATACCTATACTTGTTTGCGTGGAAAGAACGCAATAAGGAAAGAAACCCTATGGATGCATATAAGGAACTTCTTTTGACAATGGCAACACCCAATAATTATTTTTCTGCCAAAGAAATCATGGATTCAGGATATTTGCCAGATGCAGTTATACTAAACAAAGAATATAAACTGCAAAAATATGTTCCATCGGAACGTGACATAAAAATACGTGAGCTTTACAATATGGGAAATTCTATGACTGCCATTGCTAAAGAACTTAACATGACGAAACAAAACGTAAGTCTTAGAATCAAAAGGCTTAGATATGAAGGATATACCTGTGTACAAGCAAACGATATATCCGAAGAAGAATCGGTAACGGCGGTTCCATACAAACGCAAGGTTTTAGATACACTGATTAGAGATTATCAAATTTATGAGGCCAAGATCAACTGGGCAGGCACAGCAAATGAGTTCGATATGGCTATGTCGATACAATATGGCATTTCTATCCAGCGTGTAAAGAATGTTGTTGCTCTTATAAAGCGATTTTTGCGGCTAAAGGCAGAAATGTATATCTACGAAGATGTTAGATATAAATCACTGGAAGACTTGTATCGGGAGGTATACGCAAACTATCTGGAAATAAAGAAGAATAGACCCGAAAAATCTATAAACGAATGCAGTAAAATTTTAGCAGAACAGTATGGTTTTAAGCCGAGCAATATTTGGCGCATCCTTGGAATTATGACATCGGACATTCAAGGGGACTATTTTAGATGTAAGCGAAGACTGTCTGATACTGAAACTTTTAACCGAGATAAAGCTCTATTTATAGATTTCCTGCGTTGGCAGGGAGAAAGAAGTGATTTTTGTCGCCATGCATCCCAAAAGTATGGACTCTCATTTGGACATGTCGAAACGATTCTAAAATATTGTTTGTATGCAGATCCCAAACGGTTCAACATGGTATAATCAAGCCACGGAAGGAAGCGGATCCAATGCATACAAACTTCTCGCCGGAATATAGACAGACTTCTCCCCAATGTACTTCATCAAAGAATCTTCCAGTTCAGCTTCCATTTTCTTATGGTTCTCGATCCATACATACAGACTGACATAATGGTTCAGATACTTCGTAGCAATACCGTTATAGGGCCGCAGGAAGTCATCCAGCCGCTTGTGGAAATTGTTCACGGTCTGAATGTGATAAATGCCTCGAATCTCAGGATCGCCGCCCTTATGACTACCGCTCATACTGGACTTCAATGTGATGTGCTCAATATTCTCCTTCTTGGCAAGATAATTGCTGATGGCCTTGCCGCCGTCTGAAAGCATGATGGACTCAGGCACAATACGCTGCTCGAAAGCATGGGTAACCATTTTCGTGGTAGACTGACCAACACCCAACACCTCGCCATAGCTCTGGCCGTTGCGCTCTACGGCGCACATAACACAAGCTTTCGGCAGATTGTTGGAACGATTGTCCGTGCCACGCTTGAGGGCTTCTCTGGACATTACGAAGGCTTTATTCTTCGTATGATTACCCTTGAAACTGAGAGAATAATACTTTTCGTCCGCCTCGATAATGCCGGCCATCACACGGTTGTCCTGGTCATTCTGCAGAACGCTCGTGATCTTGTGCCGCCAGATAAAAGCGGTCCGGGTACTGATTCCGCACTGAAAGGCGCATTCCTCCAGGGATGCGCCCTTTAACAGCAAATGGATATAGGTTTCCCACACAGTTTCAGAATGTCTGGTCCGGGAAATGGCAGAGTAAGAGGTCGCAGTAAAGGTGCTGTTGCAGCACTTGCACCGGTAACGCTGCTTGCCATTCTTATCCTTGCCGAATTTGACGATCTGATCCGCGCCGCATTTCCGGC
The DNA here is from genome assembly GCA_045646805.1 of Faecousia sp. GTDB lineage: Bacteria > Bacillota > Clostridia > Oscillospirales > Oscillospiraceae > Faecousia. The sequence goes on along the minus strand of JAZRLK010000131.1, from coordinate 991 downwards.
ACTTCTCTACCTGCTGGACAGAAGCGCCATAAACCCCGTTAGCCTTGCCGAGCATCTTCAGAAGGGCATTCGCAGTCCGCTTCAGCTCCTGATTGCTCAGACATTTTGCCGCCTGTACGATCTGAAAAACCTTGTTCATACGAGCCTCCATTGCATCATCCAAAACAATTTACCCTGTACTTATATTATAGCCAATTGGCTACTAAAAGTCAAGAGTAAATGCATAAAAATGCAGTGTTTGCAACGGTTTTTCGAGTTCAAGGCCATATCAACAACAAAGTTCAAAAGAGCCCCCCGAGGGGAAGGTTTCAGGCGGGGGGCAAGCCCCCGCCCTACGTTATTCGTATAGCATTACTGCCTGATACAGAACTTCCGCCACTTCTCCACGGGTCAGGGTATCATCCCGGAGGACAATCCCGTGGCCGGACAGCACCTGCATGGCGGTTTCTGCCCAATCGGGCGCATCTTCCGCCATTACCGGCAGCTCCACAGCGCCCAGATCCAGAGCATTTTGCAGCATCACCGCCACCTCGCTGCCCCGGATGATTTCCTCAGGGCCGAAGGTTTCCGTCAGGGGCAGTCCGGCCGTCAGCCCTGCCCGGACGGCGGCAGTAAGATAGGGCCGGAGCCACAGGGGGATCTCATCGGTGTAGCCGGAGAAGGTGGCTTCCTTTTCCACGGGGATTTCCAGCGCGTTCACCAGCATGGCCACAAACTGCCCCCGGGTCACCTGCCGGTCCGGGCTGAAGCTAGGATTTCCGTCCAGGGTTTCCCCCACAAAAATGCCGGTATTCTTCATCCATTCCGCCGCAAACCGACAGCTTCTGCCGATGGTATCCGTGTACTGGGCCGCATCACCGGGCTTCAGGATCGTAATGGTGACGGTGGCTTCCCGGGAGGTATTCCCGGCTGGGTCCACGGCGGTATAAGTGAAGGAATCCACTCCCACCTTATTTTTCTTCGGGGTATAGGTGAAACTGCCATCCTCATG
>JAZRLK010000130.1:0-3164 GCA_045646805.1 Faecousia sp. | reverse complement strand
AAGGACCAGTACATCGATCCCGAAATTCTTAAAACTGTCAAGGGCGGTTCCTATGCCTACTGCGATGCAGACGGCAATTACTACCGCTCCGGCTTCGGTCTGAAATATTAAACATCCAAAAATGCCACGGAAAGCAATTTCCGTGGCATTTTTTCGGTTTATGCAAGCCCTGTCACTTCATAATGCCGGATTCGATTCCCCATTAAGAAAGCATACCCTCGAAGTTCTCCAGAACCGCCAGCAGGTCGGCGGACAGCCGGTTCCGGCATTCCTGCTTCAGTTTTTCCGGTACACCATAGAAACCTTCGGCCATAGAACCTGCAATACAGGTCAGAGTATCGCAGTCGCCGCCGAGAGAAACGGCAGTACGAACCACTTCCTCAAAGGAATTGCCCTCCAGAAAGGCTGTGATGGCCTCAGGTACCGTTTCCTGGCAGGACTCCACATGATGGTAGTTGGGCCGAATCTCGTCGCAGGTACGGCTTAAACAATAGTGGAATTCATTTTCGACATAGGCCTTGATTTCTGCCTTACTGTGGCCTGTTCTTGCCAGAAAGATTGCCGCGGCCACGGCTTCTGCACCCTTGATGCCTTCGGGATGGTTGTGGGTCACATCTGCGGAGATTCTTGCCATGCGGCGGACTGTGTCCAAATCGTGATACAGCCAAGCCACAGCGGATACACGCATGGCAGAACCGTTGCCGAAACTGTTGTATGGCTGGGGATTGCGGCTTTCCAGCCAACCGCTGAAACGCACACCATAACCGGCGCCGGGATATCGATATCCCCACTTCTGCATAGATTCCACAAGGCGCTTGCGGATAATAGCGCCATCATCCGGAGCACCCATAAAGGCTTCTGCCACCGCAATGGTCATCACCGTATCATCGGTAAAATAGGATTCCTCGGAAAACAGAGGAAAATCCTTGCTCTTGTTGCCCATATCAAATTCGTAGGGGCTGCCGATGATATCACCCAAAATCGCTCCGTACATATTACTTACCTCTCTTCTTGTAGTCTTCATCCACCCGGCGCTTCCAGTCAGCACTCATGGGACGGCAGGCACGAACATTGCATACAGCCTCGCTCATTGCTTCATAAATAACGGCGGTTCCTTCACGGTCAGCATGGTAGTTTGCGGCACGGTCTTCGGTGATACCAAACCGGGCAGCTTCTTTGGCGGCATCGATGTTGGCACCCAGGAACAGGAACTCCCAGCCGTAAGTTTCCATCTGGCGCCGGATCATTGCCTTGACTTTGTCATAGTCATACTCCCGGCTGGCATTTTCCATGCCATCGGTGGTGATAACGAAGATGGTCTTTTCAGGGCGATCCTCTTCACGAGCATACTTATGGACATTGCCGATGTGATGAATGGCCTTGCCGACGGCATCCAGCAGCGCGGTGCAGCCCCGTACGTAGTAGTCTTTCTGGGTCATGGGCTGGATCTTCTGAATATCCACCCGGTCGTGGATCACCTCGGTGTGGTTGTCGAACAGGACGGTGGAGACGTAAGCTTCGCCATTTTCTGCCTTCTGTTTTTGGATCATGGCATTGAAACCACCGATGGTGTCATCCTCCAAACCTGCCATAGGGCCGCTGCGGTCCAGGATAAAAACGATCTCAGTCAAATTCTTCTTCATAATAAAAAACCTCCTAAATATGTGTGTGTTTTAACTTACACCCATATTATAGGAGGTTTTGTTATGGAATTGGTCAACTGACAGGGGACTTTTACGAACCCAGCAGGGTTTGATCAAACTCGTACAGCGCCAGATTGATTTCTACAATATCGTAGGTTTCCTGCTCAATAAAATAGCGGATAATCAGGTCAAACTTGCTGCTGTTGCTTAACGTATAGCCTGCTCTGCCAATCAGATCGTTGGTTTGGGCCACATCCAGCTCCAGCGCCAGCGCCAGCGCAATGGCGGTTTCCTTGTTCGGTTTATAATGGGGATTATTGCGGATTTTGGAGAAATGCTGTTTCGAAATATGTGCTTTCTTGTAAATCGTGGAATCTTTCTGTCCGGACTTGTCTATAAGCTTCAGAAGTGTTTCCGAGAAGCCTGCATCCGCCTGCTTCAGCCACTCCGGCAAAGAGGATTTTTTGGGGGCAGGCATGGGGGCGCAAGGAAGCAGTTCTTCGCAGGCAGAGCTTACCGCATACGAATCCACCTCTGCGCAGCGTTCAGCTCTTTGCCGATACGCATATTCCTCCCGCCGGTAGGTTGCCTTTTCCCATTCGTCCACATAGTGCTGGTCAATGTAACTGGTAATGCTGTGAAACAGCTTTTCAGAGAGTCGGAATGCGCTCCGGTCAAATACCACCAGATAAATCTGCATATCATGCTCCATCAGGAAGGAACTGAATGCTGCAACGGCGATTTGCAGGGCTTTCTCCCTGGGAAAGCCGTAATTGTTGGTAGCAATCAACGGAAAAGCAATGGATTGGCAATTATGTTCCAGCGCCAGATTCAAGGAATTGTCATAGCAATTGCGCAGCAGTTGTTCTTCACCCCAGCTGCCGCCATTCCATACCGGTCCAACGGTATGAATCACATACTTGGCATTCAGACGGAATGCCGGAGTCATCGCCGCCATACCGGGTGCAATATTCCCGATTTCCCGACGGGCAGCCAGCAGCGCGGGTCCGGCAGCCTGGTGAATCGAAGAATCCGTTCCAAGTCCCACGATGGGTTTGGGATTCGCGGAGTTCACGATGGCATCTACCCGCATTTTTGTGATATCATTTCTTACAACTTCAAATGGCACACGCATTCCCTCCTGCGCTGTATTTACTTTTATTGTATCACGCAGGTCAAGTCACACATAAAAACAATCACCCAAAAGCGGCATAAAAAAAAGAAGCACACCCTTTGGTGTGCTTCTTAATTCTGGCGGAGCAGGAGGGATTTGAACCCTCGGTACCCTTTTGGGGTACACACGATTTCCAGTCGTGCCCGTTATGACCACTTCGATACTGCTCCGTGTTGGCGGCTCTCTTGTCGACTTCGATATGATACTACATCTGCGCTATTTTGTCAAGACTTATTTTTACATTTTTTCGCATCAACTTTAGCAGTTGATCCTCAGACAAAATGCCACCGTTTTAAAACCGGCGGCATTCAAAATTTCACTATATCTACTGTTCATCAGACCTGCTT
>JAZRLK010000129.1:0-32874 GCA_045646805.1 Faecousia sp. | reverse complement strand
TCCAGAGTTAGTCCGGCTACACTAAAACGAAACCTGGCGTTGATCAACGCCAGGCCTCGCAAGGTTCTTAAATTCGTTTCAGCTCAATATCTTTGGGATCTTGAACTTCAAAAAGTGTTGCACTTAGTTTGACAAATCACTTAAATGATTGTTTATCTTACTATGAAAACTATCGAATCGGGTGTCATTCCGAGGGTCGTTAGACCCGTGGGAATCTCGTGGTACAATCTTACTTGTTCAGGTAAGCTTGCGATAGAAGAAACTGCCTACTATGAGATTGCCACGCCCCTGACGGGGCTCGCAATGACACAGAGGTACGATACTCTGTGCGTTAGTAAGATAAATTCTAATTTATATTTTTGAAAAAATTTTCCAAAATCTATTGACAAACGGAAATCTGTATGGTATTCTCTAAATGTAAATAAGAACTATTCTTATTTAGGAGGTATCAAAAAATGACACAACCCAAAAAACACTTCCGCAAACGGGATGCCATTTTGACTTACCTGCGATCTACAGATGTTCACCCCTCAGCGGATATGGTCTTTGCCCGGCTGAAGCCGGAGATCCCGGATCTGTCCCTGGGAACAGTCTATCGGAACTTATCTATGTTCCGGCAGCAGGGTGTCATCGCCAGCGTCGGTACGGTAAACGGTATCGAGCGGTTTGACGGGAATACCAAGCCCCATGTGCATTTTATCTGCACCGGCTGTGATGCGGTGATGGATATGCACCAGCTTCAGATTCCTGCGGAGCTGTCCCAAACAGCAAAAAGTCAAATCGGCGGAGAAATTGAAAATTGCTCTCTGACCTTCACCGGTCGGTGCGCACAATGTACAAAATAATGAAGGAGAATTATTATGAAAAAGTTCGTATGTTCTGTCTGCGGCTATGTTTATGAAGGCGATGCACTGCCCGAGGATTATGAATGCCCTCTGTGCGGCGTAGGTCCTGACCAGTTCGAAGAAGAAAATTAAGTGGAACTTAATTTTCTAAAATAAATATCAAATTAAATTTAACTTATTTTTGGAGGATTTTGTTATGAAAAAGTTTGTATGCTCTGTTTGCGGTTATGTTCACACTGCTGATTCCCTGGATGCTGATTTCAAGTGCCCCGTATGTAAGGTTCCCGCTTCCAAGTTTGTGGAGCAGGCCGGTGATATGAAGCTGGCTGCTGAGCACGAGTTTGGCATCTACGGCAAGACCGTGAAGAACAACCCCGATATTTCCGAGGAAGACAAGAAGTATATCTTCGAGCAGCTGATGGCCAACTTCAACGGCGAGTGCAGCGAAGTGGGTATGTACCTGTGCATGGCTCGCATTGCCCACCGTGAAGGCTACCCCGAAATCGGCCTGTACTGGGAGAAGGCAGCTTGGGAAGAGGCTGAGCACGCTGCAAAGTTTGCAGAGCTGCTGGGCAGCGATCTGGGGCCCAATATGAAGGCCACCACCAAGGACAACCTGGCATGGCGTGTGAGCTGCGAGTTCGGCGCAACCCAGGGTAAGACCGATCTGGCTATCTGCGCAAAGAAGAACGGCCTGGATGCTATCCACGACACCGTTCACGAAATGGCCCGCGATGAGGCTCGCCACGGCAAGGCTCTGAAGGGTCTGCTGGAACGCTACTTTCGCTAAGCAGGAAGAACCTGCGCAAGATCCCACGGCGCTGTATAAGCTGTCCTACGGACTGTTTGTTATCAGCGCCCGGGAATTGGACAAGGACAACGGCTGCATTGCCAATACCTGTTTCCAGGTGGCGGAAAATCCAAATAAGCTGGCAATTTCTATGCAAAAGGGCAATTTAACCCGGGAAATGATTGAAAATACCGGTGTTTTCAATGTCAGTGTGCTGACGGAAAGTGTGCCCTTTGAAACGGTTCGGCATTTTGGAATGCAGTCCGGCCGGGATGTGGAGAAATTTGAAAACTTCCCCGGTGTAAAAAGGAGCCATAATGGCCTTGTGTATGTGACGGAAAACGCCAATGCTATGTTCTCCTGCAAGGTTCTTTCCAAGCAGGATCTGGGCAGTCACATTCTGTTTGTGGGTGAGGTGACGGAAAGCCGTGTGCTGGGTGACGAACCCTCCTGCACTTACGCCCATTACCATAAAGCCGTCAAGCCGAAATTCTAAAACAAATCGAGGGTGTCTCAATCGAGACACCCTCTTAATTTGCAACTGTAAATGATTGTTTATCGTGCTAACGCCCGATAAACAATCAAATGCAAAATGCAGAATGCTGAATTGAGGTGTTTTCTTCGAAAATGATTTTAAATAGTCGCCTCTGGCGACACATTTATTCAGCATTTAGCATTTAGCATTCAGCATTAAATTTATGCGCGTTAGCGCTATAAATTCTAATTTAGCGGTTAGTTTTGCTGCAGGTTGATGATGAAGCGGAAGGATACACGGCGGGAAGCGTCGTTATCCACCTTGCCGTCGGGACCGTAGATGGGCTTTTCATCAGCGTAGCCGATGGACTGCAGGGTTTCGGTCAGACTTGCCAAAGTTGCAGCATCCACGCCGCATTCCTCGCTCAAGCAGTAGGTCAGCACGCTGTTTGCGCGAGCCTCGGAGAGGGGCTTATTGACTTCGTAGCTGCCGGTGGGGTCGGTGTGGCCTTCTACCATAATGCGGGAAACGAAGTCCTCATATTCCTCGCCGAATACAACGCCGGAATAAACCTTGATAAACTGCTGCAGGAAGGATTTACCCTCTTCGGAAAGGGTGGAATCGTTGTATGCGAACAAGATGGAAGAATCCAGGGTGATTTCGCCGGTCAGCTTATTGATGGCAACGTTCAGACCTGCCTCTTCGTAAGCCTTTGCCAGATCTTCCAGCAGGCTGGCCTTCTTCTTGGCAAGCTTTTCAATGTCAGAATCGTCCAAGGCGTTCAGCAGGGCCTGGTCTTCCTCGCCCATACCGGCGCCCAGAGCCAGAGCCTCACGGGTGATGGAGGTTTCGGTGTAGTAGTAAATGGTTTCGCCGTCAGACAGTGCCATATTGTAGCCGCCGCCGGGGAAATAGATGAAGTGATGGACATGGGGGATAACCTTGTCGTTTTCATCGGTGGTTTCCCAGTAGAGGGTGATTCTGCCGTCCTCGTACATACGCATGCAGGCATTGTTCAGGGATGAGGAGTACAGTTCGTCGTTAACGCCTGTAATGTAGATATAGCTGCCGCCATCTTGATAAGAACCGGCGGAGAAATTGTCAATGCCGTCAAAAATGGCAGAATTCAATGCGGCATAGCCGCCAACGCTGATGGTGGAGAAATAGTTGGCAAAGTACTGGGTTTTCAGCTCTACGCTCTGGTTATCCCGGGTCAGAGTCAGGGTCGTGCCCCGGAACTTAAAGGTGTAGTCGATGGTTTCTGTGCCAACGGTGTAGAGAATCTTGTTGGTGGAGAAGTCATCGTTATGCACTTCTTCATAGCCAGCCAAGGGTGCAAAGGAGATGGTGTTTCCGGAAACGGTGTAGGTGCAAAGAACCTCCTGCTTATTGCCGGATTCGTTGACTAAGTACAAAACAGCCCATTCGTGGTTGCCACGGAGCTTTCTGCCGAAGTTGCTGCCGGGTGCGCCCATATCGATCTTGTAGGGCAATGTGGAGAGCTTTGCGGTTTTCAGGTTTTCCTCTGCGGAGTAAATGGAATAGGTTTCGGAGTAGTTGATTTCCTCGAAAGTGGCGGTCTTGGCAAATTCTGCCTGGTTTTTCTCCATATCATCGATCTGATAGATACCGTAGAAAAGAGCAGGGGTATATTCGATGGAATCGTAGACATTTAAGGGGTTCATACTGTTGGGGTATTTGATCAGCTGATCTTTTCCGTTGTCGCTGCCGAAATAGTAAGCGCCGTCGGAGCTGGGTTTGGATGCGGATTCACCGCAGGCTGCCAGAGAAAGGAGCATAACGGCAGCAAGAATAATGCAAAGAATTTTTTTCATTTTCTACCTCCAAATTAAAACCGGAATTTTCCCCGGTTATTTACGAAACAATTTGCTGATATCCACCTTGGGAACACGGAAATCGCCGATGAACAAAATGCCCATAAGCACCGGCAAAATATGGTGCGTGATCAAAAGGGCCTTTTCCGGAAGAGCCAATCCCACCAGATAAACCAGAGGGTAAACTATGGCGCAGGTGGTAACCGGCAGACCCCGGTAAAACTTGGCGCAGCCGTTTTCTGTTTCCTGCCGTTTGGTTTCGATCACATTGAAAAATGCCAGCCGAATCAGGGCGCACAGGGCATAAAAAACGGCAATGGCAATGCCCCAGGGGGTGTTCAGACCGGAGCAGTACAGGTAAATTGCGGGAAATACACCGAAGCAGATCACATCGCAAAGTGAGTCGATCTGAATGCCGAAATTTTTCTCGTCAGCGGTGCGGTTCTTCTTTGTCCGTGCCACCATACCGTCAAACATATCGCACACGCCGGAAAAAACCAGGCAGATGATGGCAAGACCCAATTTTTCCTGGGTTGAAAAAACAATACCCAAAAAGCCGGAAATCAGGCTCAAATAAGTCAGGATCACAGTGTAGTTATAAAATCCGATTATTTTCATCAACCCCCTTCATTAGATTATAGAATATTGTACGGCAAAAACCGAAAACCGTCAAGTGTGATAATAAATTAGAATTTATATTACAAACACCACATCTTGCCCCCTGCACTTGTGAGGGGGGTGGCTGAGCAAAAGCGAAGCCGGGGGGAGCGAATATAGATAACTCCCCCTGTCAATTTGCGAACATATTCGCAAATTGACATCCCCCTCATAAATGAGGGGGACAAGATAAGGAGTGGTGATATAAACAATCATTTATTAGGCAAAATGGCGGATACAGTATAGTATCAGCATATGCACCGGGTAGAAGGCATAAAAGCTGTACTGCATCCATTTGGCGGATTTTCCTTTTCTGCCGCCGTAGAGCCATATGGGGATCAAAGAGAAAACCGCAAAGCCCTGGGAGGGAATCTCGAAAGTCTTGCCCCAGATCTCCACAAGAAATACCTGCCCTTCAAACCATACAACATTGATCAGAACCATAGCTGCAAGCTGGGCAGCCCAGGCAAAGGGGAAATCCCGGAGCAGGTAGAACATAACCACCATAACCATACCCCAGAAGCCGTAATCGGCAAAGCCGATGAGGGCGGCAATGCAGATGAGAATCAACAAAAACACGGAACCGATGATACGTTTTGCGGTTGGTTGTTGCTTTACCTTGTGGATCACCCGGATGGCAAACAGACCCAAAAGGAGGGTAAACAGCACATTCTGGTGGAAGGGGTTGAACAGCCGGCTGCTGTAGAACAGGTTAAAGGGAATTTCGCTGATTACCGCGAAAATCAAGAGCCGCAGGGCGTATTTTTTAAAATTGGATGTGTGGGTGTAGCCCTCGGCAATCTGAAACGCAAAAATGGGAAATGCCATTCTGCCGATGTAGGTCATCCAGTTGCCGAAGCTCATATAAGTTGCCCAGATATGGTCGCTGAGCATCAGAAGAATTGCAAGGATTCTAAGCAGGTTGGAAGTTAGTCCGCCGAAGGGAATTTTTACCAGTGGACTGTTTACGGGAAGTCTGTGTTTCATAATAGATACTCCTTTAAAAGTACATCTTCCGGAATCCCCATCTGCACAGGGTGCGTTTTTTGTTAAGCATTTAACAGCAGAAAACCAATGGTGTTGATGGCAAAATTGGCAAACATATGGGTCAGCCAGGAGCCGTAGATGGTGTCCAGCTTTTCGTTGATCCAGTTGAAAATGATGCCGCCTGCCATAAGCCCCACCATAACCAGCAGGAAAAGGGCGGGAGAAAACCAGCCGATCATCATTGCCACGTGATATAAGCTGAACGCCGCAGCGCTGAACAGGTAAGCAATTTTTTTGCCTGAAAGCTGCTTTAAATTGGTAAAGACAAAGCCCCGGAAGAAAAATTCCTCTAAAAAGGAATTGGCAAAGGAAATGTAAAGGCTTACAAAAAGAAAGTTTTCTTTGGTGACACCGGCGTTTTCCGTCAACGATCCGGCAATTTTGGAAAAATCAAAATAGGGCCGGAGCAGAAAATATCCACCCAGGATCACTCCGTAAATGCCTGCACCGATGGCAAACGCAGGAAGAAACCCCTTCTTTTTCGGCCGCAGCAGAGACAGATACAGCACCTGCCGGTCAATTTTGGAGGCGATCAGCGGAACAATCAGAAACATAGCGGCCTTTATAGCAGATTTTATCCCATAGCTTGGGCGCACAACGCCGTCTACAAAAGCCATAGCCAAACAGCATACAACTGTGACCGCAAAAACCAATATAATACTGCGCTTTTTCATAGCCCGTCAATCCTCCCGAAAGAAAGAATCGATCTGGCTGATGGGGCGTGGTTCGTGGGGCGGAGTGTCCCAGGTGTTGAGTTCCTTTTCCATCCAGATGGTGCCGTACCATTTGCCGAATTTAAAGGCACACTCCGGCATCGCCGCAACCTGGCGGAATCCAACCGCTTTATGAAAAGCAAAGGATGTTTCATTGGCGGTCGTCACCACGGCATAGACCTTCCGGTAACCCTGCCGCTGCAAAAGCTCCTCCAGGGCAGCATATAATTTTCTGCCGATGCCTCTGCCCTGGGCTTCAGGACAAAGATAGATGGATGCGGATGCGCTCCATTGGTAGGCCGCCCGTTCAAAAGGACGGCTGCCGTAGGTATAACCTAAGACGATGCCCTCTTCCTCCCAAACCAGCCAGGGGAATTGGGCGGTAATTTTTAAAAATCTTTGGGTAAATTCTTCCAAAGTCGGGACGGTGTATTCAAAGCTGATGGCAGTATTTTCCACATAGGGCCCGTAAATTTCCAGAATCCGGGGAATATCCTGCACAGTTGCCGGCCGAATGGACATAATACAACTCCTTTAAAAAGACGGGTGTCTTACGATTTCTTTTTGTCTTTAAAATACCAGGGCAGGTAGGAGACCACAAACATTGCGCTGACCACAGCCGCCATAATGAAAAGACGCAGGGCAAAATTGGGAGGCAGAATATCCAGAACAGACGGGGTATCCTCCGGCCGTGCCAGAAACAGATAATTGGCGCCGGGACCGATCAGCCGGTTTGCGCTGTAGGCAATCACCGCAAGCACAAGCAATCCGATATACGCCTTCAGGAAGGATTTTTTGGTGGGGCGCATTTTGTGCACGAAAATCATATAGAAGATGGCTACATAGTTGAAAAGATGCTCTGCCCAGAACTGATAATAGCGGAATCTGGTAGGACCGGTGTTGGTGATGACCGTGGGCGTGGCCAGGGCAAACACAGAACCGGAAAATGCCCAGAAGTAGCAAAGATCAAATAAAGTCTGGGATTTGCCGATGACCATATAGCTTGCAAATATGGCAACCCAGCCGCAGACGGTAATGGGAAGATGGTCCACAGGATTGGGTTCCAGAGAAGGCACGGCAATCAGCCGCCAATAATAGGACATTTCGCTGACGATCAAAACAAAAGCGATGATGTAACGAAAAACCTCTTCCCTTTTCATACCCCTGATTTTATCCCGGCTGCGGTAGATCAGAAAAATCAATCCGGCTACCAGGATAATCGGCAGAAAATGGGCGGCTGTGAAATTGGTAAACTCCACGCCCTCACCCTTGCCGAAAAAATAACGCAGAAAATCAAGCATAGGAAAAACCTCCGTTAATTTTTTTGTCAGTATACCATATTTGACCAAAAACTACAAGAGTTATAAAACCGGACTTGCGTTTGCGGGGCGTATCCAGTATACTGAGCGCAGGCGGTATTTGCCAATCAAGAAAAGAGGGTATGAATTATGAAGAAAAGTTTTAAAGCGATCCTGTGCCTGATGCTGGCTTTGGGAAGTCTTCTGTGCCTGTGCGCCTGCGGCAGTAAGAACGAGAATACGCTTACAGAACCTGCACCTGTTAAGCAGTATGCCACCGGCCGTTATGAAATTGAGTCTGTAACCTGGGAGGACGGAACAAAATCCTCCGGCGATCAGCTGCAGGAACAGATGGAAATTATGGGCGAAACCTTCGTGGAGCTCTATAGCGACAACACCGCATTGCTGTGCCTGTATGGCTCCCGGATGGATATGGAGTACTCCGAGGATCAAATGTGGAATGCCGACAGCGGCTTTATGAAGTGCGAATTTTCCGTCAAAAACGGCAGGGTAACCCTGGTATACGAAGGAACGACATACATTTTTGTAAAAAAATAATGCCGGAAAACGGGAGTGTTGCAGCCGCAACACTCCCTAAAACTATGTATTGTTTTCGTTTTTCTGTCAGTAAGTAGGAAACTTCCGGAACCACCAAAAGCAGAATAATCAGAAGGCTGCACTGTAAAACCAGAAGTTCCCAATAATGTGCTCTGTGTAAAAAACGTTGCCATGTTCAACAAACTGAAATCCGTTACCTTCTTCTTCCAGATCTGCAGTTTGGCATATTATTGTTCCGTCAAACACCCCAACAGGAAGATTTTCTCTGGAGTAATAAAATCCATAATACTGGGAGGATGGTGCAATGCCTGCGCCCATACAGTAAACCAGGATATATCCGCCGTAAAAATCAACATCGGTAATCCCTTCAATTTCGTAAAGCGCATCGGCATTTCTTTCCAGGCAGGCAGCAACAATGGCATCGTAATTTTCCGTAACAAGATTAAAAATCTTGTTTTTGGCGATTTCTGCCCGGTGACAGCCTGCAAGAGAAATAAGCAATAAAACAGCGAAAATGAAAGCAAATATCCGTTTCATAGGTGTAGCATCTCCTTGTTTTTTAGTCTGCATATTAGATTGGCAAAATGTGAAATCGTTACAGAAAATTGAAAGATAAAATAGTTTTAGGGAGTGTTGCAAACCAATGCAACACTCCCGTTATGCTTATTCAGAGATCTGACCGCTGCGGACAGCCTCGAAGTCATCCATAACTTCTTTAGAGGGTGCCTTTGTCAGCAGAGATACGGCGATAATGCAGATGCTGGAGAAGATGAATGCCGGCAGGAGTTCGTAAATGGCGAATACGCCGCCTAACTTACTGATTACCAGCTTCCACAAAAATACCATACCTGCGCCGCTGACCATACCGGCAATGGCACCTGCCCGGTTGATCCGCTTCCAGAACAGGGAGAACAGCATCAGCGGTCCGAAGGTTGCGCCGAAGCCTGCCCAGGCAAAGGAAACGATGCTGAAAATAATGCTCTTTTCATCCAGGGCAATGACTACGCCGATCAGGGTCAGCACCAGCAGCGTAATACGGGATACCCACATAACCTGCTTATCAGAAGCGTTTTTCTTAAACAGACCCTGGAAAATGTTCTTGGAAAATGCAGATGCGGCGATCAGCAAATAGGAGTCGGAGGAGCTGATGGTTGCCGCCAGAATGCCTGCCATGATAAAGCCTGCCACGATGGGGGGCAAGAAGCTTGTGGACATGGTGATGAAAATATTTTCCGCAGAGGATTTGGTGGTCAGCTCGGTGGGGAAAAGCTGACGGCCCACGATGCCGATGAACACAGCCACACCCAAAGAAATGCAAACCCAAATCATAGCAATGCGGCGGGAGCGCTTCAATTCCTGCTCCTTCCGGATGGCCATAAACCGCAGAAGCACCTGGGGCATACCGAAATAGCCCAGACCCCACGCCATCATAGAACAAACAGACAGCAGGCCGTACTTGGATGCCGCACCAAACTGGGGAACGCCGTCAATAACCTTCTGCACACCTTCTGCGTCCACATCCGGAGTTGCCAACCCGAAAAATTCCAGGAATCCCGGGATATTCTTGGCGTTTTCGATCACTTCTGCGAAGCCGCCTGCTTTTACAACGCCTAAGATCACCACCACGGACAGGGCGACGATCATCACGATTGCCTGCATAAAATCCGATGCGCTCTCTGCCAGGAAGCCGCCCAAAATGGTGTAAACCACGACGAATACTGCGCCGAGAATCATCATCCAAACATAGGGCATATCAAACAGCGTGGAGAACAGCTTGCCGCAGGTGACAAAGCAGCTCGATGCGTATACCGTGAAGAAGATCAGAATAAAGACAGCAGACAGCAGCATAATGATCTTCGTGTTTTCCCGGAAACGGTTGGAGAAAAATTCCGGCAGGGTAATGGAATTGTTTGCGCGGACGCTGTAGCGGCGCAAACGCTTGGATACAAACAGCCAGTTCAGATATGTACCCACTGCCAGACCAAAGGCTGTCCAGAAAGCATCCGCAAGACCGCACCAATAGGCAACGCCGGGCAGACCCATCAGCAGCCAGCCGCTCATATCCGATGCCTCGGCGCTCATAGCCGTAACCCAGGGACCTAAGGAACGGCCGCCTAAGAAATAAGCCTCGGAACTTTGATTGGCACGCTTTGCGTAAAGCAAACCGATTCCAATGACCGCAGCCATATAAATGACCATAGCGATCAGTATTCGTATTGTTTCGGGTGTCATGGGTAGATCCTCCTTGTTGTTATCCTGGGGAGTATTTATGTGAAATACTTTTGTCCGCCGTGGAAAATATATTGGATAGGATACCATTTTATATGAAGGTTGTCAAATATTTTTCAAAATATTGGATTTTTAGACATCAATAGTATAAATAAATGAGCCGGTTTTGCACAATTTGCCGTACGGATCAGCATCCCGACGCAAAAAAACATTTCTTCTTTAATAATAAATAATATGGAATAAAGAATAAAAATGCCGTAGAAAGGGGCAAACCCCGGTGTTTTGTACAGATTACATAATTTATTTTTGGATAAATTTACTGTTTTGTTTTTATTGACAGAAAAAATGAATTGTGTTAGTATACAAATATGCACAAAATATTATGTGGCAATTTGTGCAATATTTATAATTAGAGTTGTAACGACCGGGATAGGGTTTACAACTTTAGTTGTAATAATCAAAGGAGGATGAATATGCCCAGATATATGCACCTTTCCATATACGACGAAGAACGCATTGATAAAATTATGGCTGCTATGTCATCCAAGGTGCGTCGGGATATTCTGCGGCTGGTGAACCGAAACAGCTACAGTGTGACAGAAATAGCTCGGATTTTGGATATCCCCACCTCCACTGCTGCATTCCATATCAACAACCTGCAGGCGGCGGACCTGGTTCACGTGCAAAGCAAATCCGCGCAGCACGGCGCTTCAAAGATCATTAGCCGCAAGCTGGATGAGATCAACATCAGCTATGTTCCGGAATACGATTCGGATGAGACGATGACTTCTGTGATAGATATTCCCATAGGAAGCTTTACAGACTGTGAAGCTGTGCCCAGCTGCGGCATTGCAACAGACAGAAATTATATTGTATCAGAAGATGTACCCAGCGTATTTTTCTCTCCGGACAGAATGGCTGCGCAGATCATATGGTTCAGCGCCGGATATTTGGAATACAAGATTCCCAATCACATCCTGAAGGACAAAAATCCCATAGGGTTAAGCTTCAGCATGGAGCTGTGTTCAGAAGCGCCCAATTTCCGTATGGAATGGAAGTCGGACATTACCTTCTGGATCAACGGCAAGGAAGTTTGCACCTGGACATCACCGGGAGATTTCGGCGGACACCGAGGGCTGCTAAATCCCGATTGGTGGCCGGATATGTCTACCCAGTACGGGCTGCTGAAAACAGTTCGTGTCAATCATCGGGGTACCTATTTGGATGAAAACAAGGCTTCTGCGGTGACAATTCAGGATCTGAATATTGACGACGGAAATTATTTCACCCTGCGCATCGGTATTAAGCCGGATGCAGTCAATATGGGCGGTATGAATTTGTTTGGCGAAA
Source organism: Faecousia sp. (assembly GCA_045646805.1). GTDB lineage: Bacteria > Bacillota > Clostridia > Oscillospirales > Oscillospiraceae > Faecousia. Next base: position 21,077 of record JAZRLK010000129.1, on the reverse strand, counting down.
AGTTTGGAAATTATCAACAAAACATCATTTGTAAAGTATCATATAAAGACAAGAAGTTGGAGGAGTAATATGAAAGAAGCAATTTTGCGTTCGGAACTGCCGAATCCTGCCTTTGCCAGAGACAATTGGCGCATTTTAAACGGAAAATGGGATTTTGCGTTTGATCCGGAGGATCAGTTTCAAAGCGGCGGTGTGGACGGCATCCGGTTTGACAAAACCATTCAGGTGCCTTTTTGCTATGAGTCTGAGCTCAGCGGCATTCATACTGATGAGCCGTCGAAAAGCGTTTGGTATCGCCGCAGCTTTACAGTAGAGGAAGAAGAGCTCTGCGGCTCTGTGCTGCTGCGTTTCGGCGCAGTGGACTACATTGCCCGTGTTTGGGTGAACGGTCAGTATGTGGGCTGCCACGAAGGCGGCTTTACACCCTTCTATTTTGAAGTCAGCTCCCTGCTGAAGCCCGGTGAAAATGTGCTGGTAGTAAAGGCGGAAGACAGCTATGCCCAGGAAGTGCCCAGAGGCAAGCAGGTATGGGGCAGAGAGCCGAGAACCTGTTTTTACAGAAATACCACCGGTATCTGGCAAAGTGTTTGGCTGGAGTTTACCGGTTGTGACTACATTACCGATATTCGCATTACCCCGGATCTGGATAAAAATCAAGCCCACTTTGAAATTCGGACCTTGACCGAGCAGTCGGCAGATATTAGCCTGACCATTCGCAAGGGCGAGGAAGTTTTGGGAACGATGACCGTTTGCGCAGGCGACAGAAGAACCTGCTGCAGCTTTGGTTTCCGGGAAAATGGCGTAAATTCCATCTGGGATCTTTACTGGACACCGGAGTTCCCCACACTTTTGGATGTGGAGGTAAAGCTGATCCGGGAGGGTCAGGTTCTGGATACGGTCAATACATATTTTGGTATGCGCAAAATCCACGTGTGCGGAGAGCGCATTTTCCTGAACAACACGCTGCTGTATCAGCGTTTGGTGCTGGACCAGGGCTATTGGCCCCAGGGTCTGATGACCGCACCTTCTGATGAAGCCATTCGCAAGGATGTGGAGCTGGCAAAGGCTATGGGCTTTAACGGCGCCAGAAAGCATCAGAAAATCGAAGACCCCCGGTACTACTATTGGGCGGATAAATTGGGCCTGTTGGTATGGGGAGAACTGCCCAGCAACTACGATTTTACTCCCGAAGGACAGCGGATGCTGTTAAGCGAGCTGCAGGCCTTTATCAAGCGGGACTACAACCACCCCTGCATTATGACCTGGATTCCCTTCAATGAAAGCTGGGGCGTGCACCAGATTGTAGGCGATCCTATGCAAAAAGCCTTTGTTAAGGGCATCTACTATCTGATCAAATCCCTGGATGATACCCGTCTTGTGGGCTCCAACGACGGCTGGGAGCAGATCGGGCTGACAGATTTCTGCGGTATCCACGATTATGATATTACACCCACCAATTTTGCCCAGCGTTACGGCGATATTGAAGAAACCATGCGCGGCAGCGTAAACTTCAAGCCCGTCTATGCCCGTGACGAGGTTTACAACGGAAGCCCCATTCTGATTACGGAAATGGGCGGCGTTAAGCTGAAAAACGACGGCGGCTGGGGCTACAACCAGGATGTGGAGAATGAAGACCGGATGGTGGAGTACCTGCGGGGTATGATGCAGGTGATCCGTTCTCACAGCAGAGTGCGCGGCTTCTGCTATACACAGCTTACAGATATCCAGCAGGAAACAAACGGCCTGCTTGACGGCAACCGCAATCCCAAGGTGCCGATTGATACAATGAGAGCAATTTTTGGATAATATTATAATGTAGGAGGAAACAACAATGAAAATGGCAAAAAGAATTGTAACGCTTATGCTGGCGCTGCTTATGGTGGTATCCATGGCTGCCTGCGGCGGTGAAGAGAACAAGTCTTCCGATGGAAAGACAACGGTTATTACCTTTGCCGGTTGGGGTTCTCTGGCAGAAAAGAAGATCTTTACTTCTATGATCGACCAGTTTGAAAAGACCCACCCCGGTGTGAAGGTCAACTATCAGCACATTCCCGGCACACAGGAGGATTATCTGGTTAAGCTGATCTCCCTGCTGGCTGCCAATAAGATGCCCGATGTTTTCTATATTCACTCCGATGAGTTCTATTCCTGGGTAGATGCAGGCCGTCTGGAGAATCTGACTCCCTATATGGAAGCATCCCAGTTGGCATCCAATACAAAAGTATGGGATAAGTCCTTGAATATTTTCCGTTATGACGCAACCGCCAAGCAGGTTGGCGTAGAATCCGGCGATCTGTACGGTCTTCCCAAGGATCTGGGCCCCTGGGCTATGGTTTACAACAAGACTCTGTTTGAAGCCAAGGGCGTTGCTTTGCCCGACCCTGTGGAACCGATGACCTGGACAGAATTTGTGGATGTGTGCAAGCAGCTGACTGACGGCGAAGGCATCAACAAGGTATTCGGTACTGCAAACTATACTTTGGAAGCTGCCGTTTGGTCCAATGGCGCCGATTTCCTGAATGCAGAGCATAATCAGGTTACTGTGGATACTCCCGAATTTGCCGAAGCAATGCAGTGGGTTGCAGACCTGGCACTGGTGGAAGGCGTTTCTCCCACTCCCGAAGAGGACAGCGCCAGCGGCTGGTTCCAGCGTTGGGTTAACGGCAAGGTTGGTATGGCTTGGATGGGTCCCTGGGACCAGGCTACCTTCTGGGACAGCGTCAGCTTTGAATGGGATATTATGCCCACCCCCGTTTCCGACAAAACCGGCAAGGGTGTCAGCTGGCTGGCATCTGCCGCACTGTGCGTATCCAATACCTCCAAGGAAAAGCAGCTTGCTTATGAGCTGGCAGAGTTTTTGAGTATGGATGCAGAAGCTCAGACCTTCAACTATGAGGCCGGACAGGCAGTGCCTAACATTATTGATATGGCAAAAAATGAATACCTGAATATGAACAAGGCTCCTGCCAACAAGCAGGTATTTTTGGATATCATTGAAGATCCCGAAAAAGGTCAGTTCAAGTCTGTATATTATACAAAGAATACTACTTGGTACACCTACTTTACTTCCGAATCCAGCAAGGTTTGGAGCGGCGAAATGACTGCCGCAGAATTCTTGAAGCAGATTCAGCCTGAAATGCAGGCAAGACTGGAGAGCGGAAAATAGAATTAAACTGGGGTGACAAAAATGAAAAAGAAAGGAAACGGAAATAGACTGAATCGGTCTGAGCGCCGTGCGGGCTTGCTGTTTATTGCGCCGATCTATTTGCAGTTTATTGTATTCTTTCTGTTCTTCATGGCGTACTCTTTGTATATGAGTCTTACGGACTGGAACATTTTGGAGGGCACGCAAAATTTTATTGCATTAGAAAATTTTAAGCAGATTCTCAGCGATCCGCTGTTCTGGAAATCCTTGTGGAACACCGTATACCTGATGCTGGGTATTCCTATCGGTATGATCTTTGCTATGATGATGGCATTGGCTCTGAACCGGAGGCTGGTAGGCAAGACGGTTTACAGAGTGATTCTTTACCTGCCTGCGGTTTCCTCAACGGTTGCCATTGCCCTTTTGTGGCGGTGGATCTACAACGCAGAATACGGCGTTCTGAATATGCTGATCGAGCAGTTCTTCGGCATAAAAGGACCAAACTGGCTGGGAGATCCGGATGTGGTTAAGATATCCCTGATTATTCTGGGCGTTTGGAGAGGTATGGGCAACACCATGCTTCTGTTCCTGGCCGGACTGCAAAATATTCCCAAAGAGTACTACGAAGTGGTGGATGTGTTCGGCGGCAACAGCTGGCATAAGCTGAATTATGTAACCCTGCCTATGATGAGCCCTACATATTTCTATGTCATCATCACCGGCGTGATCGGCGGCTTGCAGGCATTTGGCGATCAGTTTATCATCACCGGTCTGGGACCGGAGCACTCTGCTATGACCGTGGTCTACTATCTGTGGGAAAAGGGATTTGCAGAATACAATATGGGTGCGGCCTGTGCGGTGGCATGGGTTCTGTCTGCATTCATTTTTGTAATCACATTGATTCAGTTCAAAACATCCAAGAGCTGGGTCTATGACGGAAACGGTTAAGGAGGGCGTGAATATGAAAGTGCGTACAAAAGAGCGCCTGACCAATACTGCGATTCATATTCTGATGATCGTGGTCGCGTTTACTATGCTGTTTCCTTTTATTTGGATGCTTTCCACATCCTTTAAGGATAAGATGAATGCGCAAATCTTCCCGCCGCAATGGATTCCGGATCCTTTTTTGACCGATGCCTACAAAGAGGTTTGGGAAGTTGCTCCGCTGCTCAGCGGCATTAAAAACAGCCTGATTATTGCCCTTCCCGTTCTGATTTTCGGCACACTTTCTTCTGCGCTGGCTGCTTTTGCCTTTGCCAAGATGGATCTGCCCAAAAAGAACCTGCTGTTTATGGCTCTGCTGAGCTCTATGATGATTCCCGGTGTTGTGACTATGATCCCCCAGTATGTGGTTTGGGGAAAAATGGGACTGGTGGATACCTTCATTCCGCTGATTATTCCCGGCACATTGGGAAATATCACTATGATGTTCTTCTTCCGGCAGTATCTGACCAGTGTGCCCAATGCCCTGATCGATGCGGCAAAGCTGGACGGCGCAAGCTGGCTTACCATCTTCGGCAGAATTATTCTGCCTGCTATGAAGCCGGCAATTGCTGCGCAGGTGATCTTCTGGTTTATGGGAATTTGGAACGACTTTATGGGTCCGCTGATCTATCTGGACAGCGAGGAAAATTACACCATCCAGCTGGCACTGCGTCTTTTAAGCAATATGTCCGAGGCAACCAGTGAGTATCCCATGATTATGGCAGGCGCAGTTATCTCCTGTCTGCCCCTGCTGGTGCTGTATATCTGCTTCCAGCGGTATTTTGTGGATTCCATGGTTGTATCCGGAATCAAAGGCTAAGGTGTTTATATGAAACGAACGAAAATACTGATAACCATACTTGTACTGCTTTGCCTTGGCATAGCAGGCTGTCGGTTCGTTCCCGATGACTACCGGCCCCAGGCGGATAACAATCCGTTTATGGCGGAAACCGGCTATAAAAAGCCGGAGATCAACCTCGATGGTGTGCTGGATGAAAAAGAGTGGGATGGCTTGCAGGCATTTACCTTTGGCGATGAAATTTCCGCAACCGTGAAGGCATTTTACGGTCAGAGCGGTGTTTGCATCGGTGCGGTGATATCCGACCCTGAGCTTTGGGCCATCAGCTCCCAGGTTTACGATAACAGCTCCTTCGAGCTGTATCTGGACTACAGCGGTATGGGCGGTGCGCAGCCTGAAAACCAGCAAGTTCAAATCTTTATCGATATCAACGAGAAAAGTTTGACTCGCCGGGGCAACGGCGGCAAATGGCTCGAGGACAGTTTGATCAAAAACTATGCCGTCAAGGTCAATGGCACAGTTGGAACAGTTGATCCCAACAACAGCTATTGCGTTGAGCTGTTTATCCCCTATTCCCAAATGGGCGGTTACCCCCAGGTGGATTACGGCGTAGCCTTCGGTCTGGTTGGCTGCCGGGATAATGTGCGTCAGCTTTGGCGTGGTGCTCCTGGTGTGAATGTGCAATCCCCGGAGACGTATCTGAAGCTGTACCGGGATACCAATGCCATTGAGTACTTCCGGAAGGTCAACAACTCCAAGCTGACTCTGGACGGCAAAGCAGACGACCCCGAATGGAAGAATCGGCTGTCCTATTTCTTTGGAGATGGCGCCCGCGGCGATGTTATGACCTATATGGACGATAAGGGCTGCTATTTCTTCCTGAAAATGCAGGATAATGCCGTTTGCGCAGAGGGAAATTCCGTATTCCTCAACGACTCCGTTGAAATTTATTTGGATGCTATGTCCAATGGCGGCAAAAAGCCGCAAACCGATGATGTTCAGGTTCGTGTGGACGCCGATGGCAACATCGAGGTCCTGCGGGGCGTGGGCGACGGCAAGTGGAACAATGTTATGAACAATGTCTTTGCCGGAACACAAAAAACCGGCAGCGGCTATAACATTGAAGTGTTCATCCCCTGGGCGGATCTGAACTATGAATTTGCGCCGGATAGTTTGCGCGTCAGCTTCGGCAGCGTAGACTGGGATGGCGCTGTTGACGCAAAAGGCAAGCGTCAGGTTGCCTGGAGCGGTATTGGCAAGGATCCTCAGGTTCCGGATACCTACGTCCGTATGACCAAAAACGGCGTAGACGGTGCAGTGGTTCCTGCGCCTGCTCCGGAGATCGCTCTGGACGGTAAGTTCACGGAAACCAACTGGACAGACGCACCGGAATTTGCCTATCATGATAACAACGTAACCGTAAGCTGGTTCTGGACTGACCGGGGCTGCTATATGGGCTTTACGGTGATCGATGACAATGTAAAAATCAAGGGCGCAAAACCCTTTGAAAACAGCAGCATCGAGATTTATTTGGATTCCAACTACAATGCAGGCAAGCCTGACGATCAGGACCGTACGATCCTGGTGGATGCCGCCGGAAATATGCTCTTCCGCAAGGGCGTAAACGGTGCGTATCTGGATTTTGCCACCGGCCGTATCCGGTCCGGTGTGTGCAAGACCGAAAATGGCTATGCTGTGGAGCTGTATCTGCCTTGGGTGGAGCTTTGCGGCAGCAAGCCTGAGATGATGGGCGTGGCCTTTGGCCATGTGACTGTACCTGCAGGTGAGAATAAAACCCAATGGTTCAACGACGGAATGTGTCCCGACCCCCAAAATCCCGCTTTGTACAGCGAGTTCACCGCCCAGAGTATCGGCGGCGCAGCCGGTGATCCCGTGGAGCAGCCGGAAATTACGCTGGACGGCGAAATGGGCGATGCCCAATGGAAAAACAGCGCAAGTCACCTGTTCCATAACGATACGGTGAAGGTAAACTGGTTCTGGACACAAAAGGGCTGCTATTTTGCATTCCAGGTTACAGATGCCAATGTGGTAACCGCGGGCAAAAAGCCCTTTGAAAACAGCTCCGTGGAAATCTATATGGACTACGACTGCAGCGGCGGTGATCCAGATGCTATGGACCGCACCATATTGGTAGACGCCGCCGGAAATATGCTCTTCCGGAAAGGCAAGGGCGGCGTATATATGGACTTTGTGACCGGAAACATTCTCTCCGGCGTAAAGAGAACGAAAACAGGCTATCTTGTGGAGCTGTTTGTGCCTTGGGCCGAATTTGGCGGTCAAATGCCTGAAAAGGTGATTGGCGTTGCCTTCGGTCAGGTGACAGTGAAAGCGGATAATTCCGGCACCGAGTGGCACCACGATGATCTGTGCCCCGATCCGCAGGATCCGGATTGGTACAGCTTCTTCTCCAAGTCTGCAATCGGTTAAGGAGGTAGGCCCATGAAAAGTAATGTAATGTTTAAGCGTGTGCTTACCTTTGCTTTGGCGGCGGCAGTTTTGATTCCTGCTGCCGGATGCGGCAAATCGGATTTCCGATCTGCCTTGGATAAAGATGAGATTGCCTACACCTTCACCCCTTCCGAGACTTATCACAACGGTCAGGATATCCAGGGTCAGTGGGGCAAGAGCGATGTTACCGCCGGCGGCGAATACGGCATCGGCGACCCCTTCGTTATGCGCTATGACGGAAGGTACTATATGTATCCCTCCTCCAGCACCCCGGAAAACGGCGTATCCGGCGTGAAGGCGTTTTCTTCCGATGACCTGGTAAACTGGACTTACGAAGGCTTTGCGGTGGAAGACGAAGATGCAAACTTTGCCTATGCCCCCGAAGTGGTTTACTACAACGGCTGGTTCTATTTGTGCGAGTCCAAAAACGGACAGGGACACTTTATTTACAAGAGCCAAAGCCCCGTAGGTCCGTTTGAGAAAATCACGGATAACTTCGGGCGGAATATTGACGGTGCGTTCTGGATCGGCGATGACGGTCAGCTGTTTTTCCTGTATCCGGATAACAATGTGATGCATATTGCGCCTATGGATTTGGAGACGATGCTTCCCGGCGTAGAAACCACGCTGGCAGGCACCTTGAACGGCTGGACCGAAGGTCCCGGCTTCTTCCGCAGAGGCGATATGCTGTATATGACCTATACCGGCAATGCCGTAACCAGCGCCAGCTACCGTGTGGGTTACTCTTATCAGTTTGGCACAGATCCGGAAGGACTGTTCATATTGCCGGATGATAACATTATTATCTTGGAAACCGGTCCGGATAATTTCCGTGGTTTGGGTCACAGCTCCAATGTGATCGGCCCGGATCTGGACTCCTGGTATACGGCCTACCACAATCTGGTTGCCACCGCCGGACCGCAGCGGCGCTATATGGTGGATAAGCTGGTTACCAACAGCTCTGTGGTTATGGCAAACGGACCTACCTACTGGGATGTGGCAGTTCCGGAGCGTCCCGACTTTGAGACAAGAGGCACCGATGCGCTGGATGCAGCAGGAGACATTTTGCTCAGCCAGAGTGCTGCGGAAGCCGTGTTTACCGCAGAGTTTAACTTTGTGCCTGCAGAAAACGGCACAGTCAGCTTTATCTTTGAATACCGGGATGCAGATAACTACTGCGAAGCGGTGTGGGATGATATCACCAAAACCCTTACTTTGAATCAGGTTGCAAAGGGTGCCAAGGAAGAGCTGGACAGTCAGATAATTGATTTCCTTTCAGCCGGTGTGCTGCATACTCTGCGCATTGAGCAGGGTGCTTCCCGTTTGCTGGTATATCTGGATACCATGCGGAAAATGGATCTGGAGCATACCGCAATGGCAGGAAAGATCGGTGTGGCAGGAGATGCTTCCTTTAGCTATCTTGCGTTCTCCAACGATGCTTTCGGCACAAGCGACTTTGATACCGTAAAAATGATCGAGGGTTCTTTCCCGGCGGTTCACTACTTAAAGGGCGAAAACCGGGGCTTCTCCATTAAAAATGCATCCGTGCAGGAAAACGGCATTCGCCAGGGCGAGAAGGAAAACACCGTTTATGATGAGTATAACAGCGTTTATAATCTGAAGCTGGATTCTGCCGGCGACTGGGTGAAATATGCGGTGCATATTACGGCAGAAGACTATTACGGCGTTTCTGCCCGGATTCATACCGCATCGGAAGGTGCCCGTTTCCAGATCATCGTGGACAGTAAGGATGTTTATACCTACACTGTACCGTCTTCCGGTCTGACCGATGAAATGGTGAATCTGATGCTGGGCCATATTCCTCTGACTGCCGGTGACCACACCTTGAAATTCAGATTGGCTGAGGGAACGATGGAGGTGGCGAGCTTCACCTTTGAGCCTGCCAATCCCACGCAGATGGTTTATGAAAACCAGCTGACCGAGATCAACGAGATGGGCTGGTCCTATATCGGCAACTGGAAAATCATTGACGGTGCCCATACTGCCCGATCCGGCGATGTAGCCTATGCCTACGCCGGCGATGCAAAGCTCAGCGACCTGACCTTGGAGGTGGAGGTGGCGATGACTGAGGAAGCCACCATCTACGATGCAGGTATTATGTTCAGAGCAAAGGACCACGTGCTAAACAGCGGTGTGGAAGAATCCTTCTGCGGTTACTACCTGTCGCTGCGAAACGACCAGGTGACTCTGAGCCGCTATAATTACGGCGCAGAAAGCCTGGATCTGGTAGGCGTGGACTGGCTGAAGGGAGAGTACCATAAGATCAAGGTCACCCTGGATAACAACCATATTTTGATCTATATAGATGATATGGAAACGCCTGTGATTGATTATTATGATGCAAATGCATTCCTGTACGGACAAGTTGCACTGTGTTCCAACAAAGCAGGCTGTGCTTTTAAAAATTTGAAAATCACAACAAAAAATTAAAAAAGGAGAGGTTACAGCATGAAGAAATCCAGTATCTCGTATCGCAGATGGACATCTGCACTGCTTGTAATGGTAATGGTTTTATCCCTATTGCCTGCACAAGTGTTCGCGTCTGAGTCATCCGCAGCTGTGGTAGACTTTGGTACTGCCAAAGCCGCAGAAGACTTTGCGCTGTATTCCACCAGCGCCGGCGGTTTTGCGGTGCAGGACGGAATGCTCGTCCCCACCGGTGATGCCGGTGAATTTAAGGCCATTTATAAGGACGGAGGAAAACCCATCCGTTCTGTCAGCGTGGAAATCCATCCCGTTGGCAATGATGGCGTGTACGGCGGCTTGTATATCAATGCCCGCAATGCTTCCAATGGTCAGGATATGATCGACGCATTGTATCTGGGAATTGAGTCCAACTTCCCCCAGAACGGTGCGGAATTCTGGGAGGACGCACCCAACCGTATCGATATCGTGCTGGGTCAGTTCGCTCAGGGATGGGTTGGTTTCTACGGTGAGCGTATCGTTTCCGAAACCGGCCTTGGCAACAATCTGTTCTCCGGCGGCAACAAAGAGCCTCTGCGGCTCCGTGCTGATCTTGAGGGCAATGTTATGAATGTAACATTGAGCCTGGTCAGCAACCCCGGCAAGCAGGTGACCACCACCTACGTCCTGCCCGAGGGCACCGACCTGACTTTGGGCGATGTGGGTATCCGCAGCCAGTATAACAACGCTACATATGACAACTTTACCGTTGAGTATGCAGTGGAGGAAACTGTGGAGGATATGCCCTCCAATGTGGCAGGCTTTGAAAACACCGATGCTTTCCGGCTTTATTCCACCTCTGCCGGCGGCTTCGCAGCTCAGGACGGCAAGCTGGTACCCAGCGGTGATGTGGGCGAGTTCAAGGCTATCTATAACGGCACCGGCAAGGTCAATTCCGTCAGCGTAGAGCTGCACCCTGTAGGAAATGACGGCCCCATCTACGCCGGTCTGTACCTCGGCGCTTCCAATGCAAATGATGCTCAGGACAGCATCGATGCTCTGTATATCGGCATTGAATCTCACTTCACAGGCTGGGACGATGCGGCAAACCGAATCGACCTGGTAGTTGGCAAGTTCCTCACCTGGACAGAGTACAGCCGTACTGTTTCCGAAACCGGCAACGGCAACAATCTGTTCTCCGGCGGCATTAAAGAGCCTATTGTTCTGAAGGCGGATATGATCGGCAATATGGTCATCATTTCCGTAAGCCTGCTGCGGGATCCCAGTGTGAGCTTCGGAACCACCTATGTGGCAGATCGGGATCTGTCTTTGGGTCAGGTTGGTATCCGCAGCCATCACAACAACACCATGTTTGATAACTTTACTGTAAACGGTGCACCCGATGCGCCTGCTGCAGTTAATGGCTTTGATAACACCGATGGCTTCGACCTGTATTCCACCTCCGACGGCGGTTTTGCAGCAAGCAACGGCAAGCTGGTTCCCTTCGGCAATGCCGGTGAGTTTAAGGCCGTTTATCAGTCCGGCGGCAAGACCATCCACTCTGTCAGCGTGGAGATGCATCCCCAGGGCACAGACGGTCCTATCTACGGCGGTCTGTATATCGGAGCTTCCAATGCAGAAAATGCCCAGGATAGCATCAACGCTTTGTATATCGGCATTGAATCTCACTTCACAGGCTGGGACGATGCAGCAAACCGAGTGGATTTGGTGGTTGGCAAATTCCCCACTTGGGCAGAGTACAGCCGTACTGTTTCTGAAACCGGTCTGGGCAACAATCTGTTCTCCGGCGGCGTTAAGCAGCCCCTCTTGCTGCGGGCTGATATCAGCGGCAATACGGTAACGGTTACCGTCAGCCTGCTCAACGATCCTTCCAAGTCTGTCAGCACAGTTTATACCGCAGATTGGAATCTGTCCTTGGGTCAGGTTGGTATCCGCAGCCATCATAACAACGCTATGTACGATAACTTCGCTGTCAATGCTGCGGCAGTGGCAGGCGGCCAGGGATATTCCACCGTCAGCCAGGCTGTGCGGATGGCCGGTGAAAATGTGGTAACGCTGCTCAACAGCTCCAATGAAACCATATCTGTATTCAGCAATGTAACCATCAATCTGGCAGGTCACCACCTGACCAATGTGATCGTTGCCGAAGGCTGCAGCCTGAAGCTGATCGACACCACAACCGATGTTATGGGCGCAGGCGGCTTTGCCATCGTCAGCGGCAATGTGGAGAGCATGGCGCAGGTAGACGGCAAGACCTATATCGTAACCGGCGTAGAAAATCTGTATACCTCCCACTGCTATTTGGCAGATGTGATGCAGCAGGTTTCTCTGGGCGACGATCTTGCGATGAAGTTCTCCGTGCTGACCAATCCGGATTCTACCGTCAATGTGATCTTTGGCGGCGAAACGATTCCCTATGAGCTGAGCACAATGGCTGCAGATGAAAATGGCAGATACAACATTTCCGTGGATCTTGCAGCTGCACAGATGACCGAGGAAATCACCCTTGAGTTTGTTTACGGCGGCGCTGTTATGGCAGAGAAAACCTACTCTGTCCGCAGCTATGCAGAGGCAATTCTGACCGGCGATTATCCCGACAGAACTGTAAATCTGGTAAAGGCAATGCTCAATTACGGTGCAAAGGCTCAGCTTTACTTCGGTGTAAACACCGATAATCTGGCAGATGCCGATTATGAGCAGAACGAAACCTCCCTGCCTGCAAACTATGAGGAAATGGCCATCACCGGAAGCATCGACGGACTGAATTTCTACGGTGCATCCCTGGTCTTTAAAAACAAGATTGCAGTTCGGTTCTATTTCACCGGCTCTGTCAACGGTGTCAGCTTCGGCGATTACGAGGTTGTTGCCAAGGACGGAATGTACTATGTGGAAGTTCCCGGAATCAATCCTCAGGATTATGCAGGCAGCATCCTGCTGACTGCTGCAAAGGGAACGCAGACACTGAATGTTTCCTACAGCCCCCTCAATTATATTATCCGTATGAGCGAAAAGGGCAGTGATTCTCTGAAGGCTCTGCTCAATGCTCTGTACGGCTACCACACAGCAGCTATGATTTATGTCAATGAAAACGCTTTCTTTGGCATTGCTACCCGTCAGTTTAATCTTAACAGCGATACCGGTGCTTGCACCGGTATCGCAACCGTTAGCGAGGACGGCATTGCTTACGGATATATCAGTGACTTCGAGCAGGAGAGCTTTTATTTTGAAAGCAGGTTTCACATTGATAGCGCTCTGGAGACGGAACAGCAGCCCAAATTCGGCCTGTTTGCAGAATCCGGCGATGTTCGCCAGTGCTTTTATGTGGATATGACTCCTGATTTGAAAGCCACTGGCGTCGGCTCTGTCACCGCTGTAAATGATGTTTACGACTGGGCAAACAAAAAAACGGCCAATGTTTCCGGAATGGCCTTCAGCGGAAATGGCGAAACGGTTACTTTGGGCATCTTAAAAAACGGTTCTGAAATTCGCTTCTATGTCAACGGCGTATGCGCCTTGACCCACACCGGCAGCATTTCCGGAGCAGCCTCCGCCGGTGTATTCGGTTTTAACACAGGTATGACACTCAGCCAGTATTTTACAAAGGCTGCTGATCTTTTCGAGCAGGAATATATCTTCAAAACAACGAAAACTTACTGCAATGGTCAGGATATTGCAGGACAATGGGGTGCCGGCACCTATACAAACGGCGGCCAATATGGCATTGGCGATCCTTTTGTGATGCGCTATGACGGCAAATATTATATGTATCCTTCTTCCGGAACGGCAGAAAACGGCGTCACCGGTATTAAAGTATTTGTCTCCGACGATCTGGTAAACTGGACCTACAAGGGATTTGCACTGAAAGCTGAAGAGGCAGATCAGGCATATGCACCGGAGGTCATTTATTATAACGGATGGTTCTATATGTGCCAGTCCGGTAATGGCGGCAGCGGACACTACATTTACAAAAGCCAAAGCCCCATCGGTCCTTTTGAAAAAATCACCAATAATTTTGGTTTTAATATTGACGGCTCTATTTGGGTCGATGATAACGGCGAAATGTTCTTCTTGTATGCCAAGGACAAAGGCATCCGCGTTATTCCCATGGATGAAAGCAAAATGCGGCCTGTCGGCCAGGCAAACAGCCATAAGATACTCAATGCCAGCTTAGATGGCAAGTGGGTGGAAGGTCCCGGCCTGTTCCGCAGAGGCGACTATCTGTACCTGACCTACTCCGGAAATAAGGTCACCGATGATAACTACCGCATCGGCTATTCCTATTTGGAAGGCTCTGATCCTATGGGTGATTTCATTCAGCCTGAGAACAACATTGTGATTTTGGAAACCGGTCCGGATAATTTCCGCGGCCTGGGTCACAACTCCAATGTTGTCGGACCGAACCTGGACAGCTGGTACGCAGCTTATCACAATCTGGTAAATGTGGACGGTCCTCAGCGCCGGTATATGCTGGACAAGCTGGTAACAAACGGCGGCGTGGTGATGGCAAACGGACCTACCTACTTCAATGTACCCGTGCCGGAACGCCCGGATTTTGAAACCCGGGGAACAGCAGCTATGGTTGCCGCATCCGGTCTTTTCCTCAGCGGCAAGGCATCCGAGACAGTGTACACCGCAGAGTTTAATTTCACACCCCAAAATGGCGGTGTCAGCACTATGATTGTGGAATATGCGGATAAGGACAATTATTGCGAAATTGTTTGGAACGACAGTTCCAAAACCTTGACCGCAAACGCCGTTTCCAATGGCAAAAAGCAAACCCTCGGCAGCCAGACCATCGATTTTCTGTCAGCCGGTGTGCTGCACACCGTCCGTGTTGAGCAGGGCGCAAACCGCCTGATCGTCTATATGGATTCTATGCGCAAGATCGATGTGGAGCATACTGCTGCTGTCGGTCAGATCGGCGTAACGGGTGCTGCCAACTGGGGTTATATGGCATTTGCCAACCACGCTTTCGGCACAGGTGATTTTGAAACCGTAAAGATCGTGGGCGGTTCTTTCCCGGCTGTTCACTATCTCAAGGGAGAAAACCGTGGATTCTGTATTGCCAATGCTAAGGTTACCAACGGCATCCGGCAGAACGAAAAGGAAAACACGGTATACGACAAAACCACCGGCAGCTACGACTTAAAGCTGGATACCGCAGGCGACTGGGTCAAGTATGCCATCCGTGTCAGTGCCGACGGTCAGTACGACCTGTCTGCTTATATGAGCACCGCCTGCGCCGGTACAACTTTGCAGATTACTGTTGACGGTGGGGATGCTTACGAGTTTGCGGTTCCTGCCTCCGATGCCGGTGCAATGGCAGATCTGCTGCTGGGTCAGCTGAATCTGACGGCTGGAAACCACACATTAAAGGTTTGCCTGGTTCAGGGCAGCCTGCAGGTGCAAACCTTCACCCTTACAGCCCAATAAATAGTTAAAGAATGTCGGAGAGGGGCAAAAGCCCCTCCCGGCAAAAAGACCGTTGAGGACATAGAAACGCTGAATTTCCGGCAATCGGCCGGGTGGAAACCGCATCCACAGGTTTTTTGCGGCTTATAAATTTGAAATTTCCTTAGGTGTCAATCCAAAAAAGGACTGGACACGCAGTTTATTATAAATTTTCAGCAGGACGAGCAGGAGGTATTACAATGAAAACAAGGCAAATAAAAGATGTCAAAGGATGGCGCGCAATACTCTCGTGGATGCTGGCGGTATCCATACTGTTGAGCTTGGGGATATTGCCGCTTTCGGCATTCTCTGCGGAGACTAAGCAGACGGCATCAAATCAAATCAGTTTTGATGCGGCCGGGGATGCAGGAGAATTTGATTTCTATCATTCATCCAGCGGCGGTTTTGCGGTTCAGAATGGAAAGCTGACACCCATCGGTGAGACCGGCGAATTTAAGGCGATCTACAAAGGTAGTGAGAAAAACATCAAATCTGTCAGTGTGGAGCTGCATCCTGTGGGCAATGACGGTCCTATTTTCGGAGGCTTGTATATCAATGCGTCCAATGCCGCAGACGGCCAGGATCAGATCAACAGCGTGTATATCGGAATCGAGTCCCATTTTACCGGCTGGGAGGATGCGCTAAACCGCATCGATGTGGTTGCTGGCAGCTTCCCGGTGTGGAAGGAGACAGGCAGAACCATTTCTGAGACCGGCGCAGGAAACAATCTGTTCTCCGGCGGAGTCAAGGAGCCTATCAAGCTGAAGGTGGACATCGACTATAACAAACTGAACATTACTTTGAGCCTGGTCAGCAACCCGAATAAAAAGCTCAGCGCCAGCTATGTGTACCAGGGCGAGGGGGATCTGTCTGCCGGTAGTGTGGGCATTCGTTCCCATTGCAACAATGCCTGCTACGATAATTTCTGCGTAGAATATGACGATGAAACCGTGCAGAACGATGGGGTCACGGTTACGGAAACTGTGGCGTTTTCCCCGGAGAATTTCACAATGTATTCCTCTTCTGCCGGTGGATTTATCACCGCTGACGGAAAACTGATCCCCGATGGCGTGGGCGGTGAGTTCAAAGCCATCTATAACAAAGTAAAAAATGCGAAGATCCAATCGGTCAGCGTGGATATCTATCCCGGCGTATCCGGAATCAATGGCGGCTTGTATATCAATGCATCCAATGCGGCCAACGGTCAGGATCAGATCGATGCTTTGGGCGTGATGGTGGAATCCAACTTCTCCGGCTGGGCAGATGCCAAGAACCGAATCGACCTGATTACCTGCTCCTTCCCCAAATGGACAGAGCTGGGCCGTGTGATTTCCGAAACCGGCGCAGGCAACAATCTGTTCTCCGGCGGTATCAAGAAGCCTGTGAAATTGAAGGTGGACATTGCGGGCAATCGGCTGACGGCTACTTTGAGCCTGCTCAGCGACCAATCCAAGTATATTTCCGCTACTTATCTGTACCGGGGAGAAGGGGATCTTTCTATGGGCGATGTGGGCATCCGCTCACAGTTCAGCAATGCGACCTATGAGAATTTTGTTGTAACCTATACCGCATCCAAGACGGAAGAAGCAGAACCTACAGACCGGGTGGACTTTGAAAACACCCAAAGCAGCGAGAAATTTGATTTTTATCATTCCTCCAACGGCGGTTTTGCCGTGGAAGACGGCAAGTTGAAGCCCACCGGTGAGGCCGGTGAGTTTAAGGCAATTTACAAAGATACCAATGCCAGCTTTAGCTATGTCAGTGTGGATATCTATCCCGGTCAGAAGGGTATCAACGGCGGTCTGTATTTGGATGTGACCAATGTATCCGACGGTATCGATCAGATCGAGGGCTTGTACATCGGTATCGAGTCTGACTTCCCCCACGGCACAGAACCCTCCTGGGAAGATGCACCAAACCGTTTGGATCTGGTGTTGGGCAGATTCCCCAATTGGCAGGAGCTGCACAGAACGGTTTCGGAAACCGGTACGGGAAATAATCTGTTTACCGGCGGCGTAAAAGAGCCGGTGAAGCTGAGCGTATCCATTGCCGGAAATAAACTGACAGCCACCGTAAGCTTGCTGAGCAATCCCTTCCGCTCGGTTTCTTTTACGTATACTTACGCAGAAGGAAAGGATATAGCCCTGGGCAATGTTGGTATTCGCAGCAATTTCAGCGATGCTGCCTACGATAATTTTGCGGTGCGCTGCAGCCAGGTGGGAGCAGATAAGGAGCCGGATATTGCCATTCCCCAGTTTGTACCTACCGAGGTTCTGAATTTTGAATCCAATGCCGATGCCAAGCAGTTTTATTTCTATCAATCCTCCGCAGGCGGCCTGTCTGTGAAAGACGGTAAGCTGGCTCCTGCCGGAGAAGCAGGGGAGTTCAAGGCCATCTATCGGGATGGCGGCGATACCATCCAGGCTGTCAGTGTGGATATTTACCCCGGTCAAAGCGGTCAGATCAATTCCGGCGTTTATATCGGCACTTCCACAGTGGAAGACGGTGTGGACCGGATCAAGGGTCTGGTGGTTATGGTAGAATCCAATCATTCCGGTTGGGATGATGCGGTGAACCGGATCGATCTGGTGGTGGGCAGATTCCCCATTTGGAAGGAACTGCACCGCTATACTTCCGAAACAGGAAGCGGCAACGCATTGTTCGCCGGTGCAAAAGAACCGCTGAATCTCACGGTTTTCCTGGATGGCAATGAGATGACAATCAAGCTTAGCCTGTTAAGCAATCCCGAAAAATATGTTGCCACGGTTTATACCTACAACGGCGCAACGGAATTGCCTGCCCATAATGTGGGCCTGCGCTCTGCCTTCAACGATGTAAGCTTTGATAATTTTGCAGTCAGCACCACAGAAGGCGGCGGTTCTGCGGACCGGATTTATAAAGCGGCCCCCAACAGCGCAAACAGCAAAAATACCGAAAATCATATCCATACAGGCGTTGTTTCGGCGTTAAAGCACGGTTCAGCGGCTGCAATTGCGGTTTTAGGACGCAAGTAAAAATACAGGAGGTATGGCAATGAAGAACAATTGGTTCAATAAGTCCCATAAAATATTAGCCCTGCTGCTTGTTTTGGCAATGGTGCTTCCTATGCTGCCGGCAGTTCCTGCCGCAGCAACCGAAATCGGCACAGTAACAACAACACAGACAGCAGCAGAAGGTCAAACAATCGCCCGAACTGCTTCCTGGGATTTTTCTGCCGCAAATCAGCTGGCAGATTTCTCCCTCTATCAATCCGGGGCAAGCAGCTTTACCGTTTCTGACGGTATGCTCGTACCCAACGGCGCCAATGGCGAAATGAAGGCAATTTTAACCAATACCCCTTCAGACATTCGCTCCGTATCCGTGGATCTGATTCCCGGCGAATCCGGCAGTATCTACGGCGGTCTGTACATCGGTGCATCCAATGCCGGTGCCGGTGTGGATGAGATCGATTCTATGATCTTTTTGATCAAGTCTGACTATACAGGCTGGAAGGATGCACCCAATCGAATTGATATTTTGCAGGGTCAATTCAACCACAATTGGAAGAGCATCAGCACAGTGGTTTCTGAAAGCGGAAACGGCAATGCGCTGTTCAGCGGCGGCAAGAAGCAGCCCCTGAACCTGAAGGTTACATTTGGCGAGGATGTTTTGCTGCTGACGCTGAGCCTTGTCAGCAATCCGAATAAGTATCTGCAGCTGATGTACGAAGTGGATTCTGCGGCCCTGGAAGGTCAGATCGGTCTGCGTGTCAACGGCACCGATACCAAGTTTGACAATGTTAAGGTAGAATATGAGCAGGAACTGCCGGAAAATTCCCTGCTGTGGGATTTCTCCGATGCTGCTCAGGCAGATGATTTTACCTTCTACACCAACGGCAACAACAGCTTTGTTGTTTCTGACGGTATGCTCAAGTCCAACGGCGGTCACGGCGAAATGAAGGCCATCTTCCAGGAAGATATGGCAAATATTTCCGCTATGAGTGTGGATATCATCCCCGGTCCGTCCGGTCTGATGAATGCCGGCGTGTATGTTGGCGCAAAAAATATCTCCAAAGACCAGGACAAGGCTGACGCCATTGGCGTTATGATCGAATCTATGTTCTCCGGCTGGGATGATGCGCCGAACCGCATTGACCTGTGGCTTGGCAAGTTTACCCAGGGTTGGGGCGGCGAGGTGGCAGGCAGCCGTTTGGTTTCTGAGACCGGCAACAAAAATGCTTTGTACACCGGCGGTGTGAAGCAGCCTTTGACTTTGAAGCTGGAGTTTGGCACGAATACGATGACTGCCACATTGAGCCTGATGAACAATCCCAACCGCTTTGTGCAGAAAACCTGGACAATGGAGCCCCAGCAGCTGCAGGGTCAGATCGGCTTGCGGAATCAGTTTATCGATCTTTGCTACGACAATCTGGTGATTACCTATAAGCAGCCTGTGCAGCAGCCTGCTCCTGAGCAGGAAACTGTCTATCAAAATGAAGGCTACAATTTCTGCGAAGTGAGCAGCCGCCCCTGGAAACTGACCAAGGAACTGACCGGCACACCCTATACGCTGGAAGCCTGGGTTAAGGTCCCCCAGGGCGTGAACGACAGCGCCGTAGGTTACATTGCCGGCAATGCCAGTCGGGCACCTTCTGTTTCTATGCAGATGATTGCCGGCGGCAAGCTGCAGCTTTCCTATGCAACGGAAAATGCAGATCTGACGGTTACCACCAAGACCTTTGATGTGGATACAGATCTGCGTACCGGCAAGTGGACCCATGTGGCATATACCTGCGATGTGGCAACCGATACTGTAGTGGCCTACATAAACGGCGTTGCCGCAAAGACCTGGACAAATGCCGGTCTGGAAGCGATCACCATTCCCGATCAGATCATCCCCGGCAACACCTTTGCCATCGGCAGCAAGGAATCCTCTGACGATGCAGTTAACAAGTTCCTGGGCTTTATTGCCGATGTGCGTATGTGGGACAAGGCTCTGTCCGGTGCGGAAATCGCACAGAGTATGATGACCCAGTATACCCAGCCTCAGACCGGACTGCTGTTCAACGCACCGCTGAATGCAAAGGCAGACGGCGTATTTACAGAGCTTTCCGGTAACGGCAACACGGTTGCACCCTATGATGCTGCTTTGAATCTGCAAACCCAGACTCACGAACCCGGCAGCTATTCTATGGTCGTAATCCCCGATCAGCAGATTCTGAATAACTACTACCCGGATAAGCTGATGGCAATGTATCAGTGGATCGCAGACAACCGGGAAAAGGAAAATATCCAAATCGTTATGAATGTGGGCGATATGGCCGATAACTGCGGCAATATTACCCAGTGGGAAAATAACAAGGCCGCTTGGGAATTGCTGCCTGATGACCTGCCCTTTATTGCCGCGCCCGGCAACCACGATTACGATACCAACTCCGGTTGGGATAAAGGCTACGGCGTCAGAGAGCAGCTTACGCTGATGAATCAGTATTTCCCCAGAAGCATTTTTGAAAACTACGCCACGGAAATCGGCTTCTTTGATGAGGTCAACTCCGCAAACCAGTGGCAGGCCTTTGAGGTCAACGGTAATTATTACCTGGTTATGGCGCTGGAATATGTGCCTCAGGCGGATGTTTTGGCTTGGGCTAACGAGGTAGTGGAAGCCCACCCCAACCATCAGGTGATTATGGTCACCCACAGCTATGTGGGCTCCTACGGCAATCTGGATCAGCCCCATGTTTGGAATGACTTCCTGAAAAACCACGAAAATGTCATTATGGCCTTCTCCGGTCACGTTTGGCATACC
>JAZRLK010000128.1:0-10969 GCA_045646805.1 Faecousia sp. | reverse complement strand
GTTCCCTCCGCATTCGTGTGGAAGACCGTTTCCGATCAGTACGGCAAGTACTCCTTCGTGAAGGTTCTCTCCGGCACCATCACCTCTGATACTCCCTTGGTCAATGCCCGTACCGGCGAGACCGAGAAGCTGGGCCGTCTGTACGCTATGTGCGGCAAGAAGGCTACGGAAGTTAAGAGCCTGACTTGCGGCGATATCGGCGCCATCGGCAAGATGGATAAGGTCAAGACCGGCGATACCCTGTGTGACCCCCGTAAGGTGGTTTCCCTGAAGGGTCTGCCCTATCCCGCATCCTGCTACTCCGTAGCCATCGCCCCCAAGACCAAGGGCCAGGAAGATAAGATCGCAGCCGGTCTGAACCGTCTGAACGAAGAAGATCCTTCCTTCACTCTGGTCAACAACGCAGAAACCCATCAGCTGGTTCTGTCCGGCTCCGGCGATCAGCAGCTGGATGTGCTGGTGGCAAAGCTGAAGAGCCGTTTCGGCGTGGATGCAGTTTTGTTCCCTGCCAAGGTTCCCTACCGTGAGAAGATCAAGAAGACCGTGCAGGCTCACGGCCGTCATAAGAAGCAGACCGGCGGCAGCGGCCAGTTCGGTGATGTTTGGGTTCGTTTTGAGCCCCAGGAGGAGCAGGACGAAATGATCTTCGCCGAAGAAGTGTTCGGCGGCTCTGTTCCCAAGAACTTCTATCCCGCAGTTGAAAAGGGTATCCAGGAAGCTGTTCAGAAGGGCCCCCTGGCCGGTTATCCCATGGTCGGCCTGAAGGCTGTTCTGTACGATGGCTCCTACCACCCTGTTGACTCCAACGAAATGGCATTTAAGCTGGCTGCTATCCTGGCATTCAAGGAAGCTATGCCTCAGGCTAACCCCACCTTGCTTGAGCCTATCGCTTCTCTGGCTGTTACCGTTCCCGAAAGCTATGTGGGTGATGTTATGGGCGATTTGAGCAAGCGCCGCGGCCGTCCTATGGGTATGAACCCCGATGCTGACGGCAATACCGTTGTGGAAGCGGAAGTTCCCATGGCAGAAATGGGCAGCTACGCCATTGACCTGCGTGCTATGACCCAGGCAAGAGGCTCCTTCACTATGAAGTTTGAGCGCTATGAGGAAGTGCCCAAGGCAAACCAGGCCAAGATCATCGAAGAGGCCGCCAAGGACGAAGAATAATCCATAATTTACAAAAAAAGGGAGGCAAACGCCTCCCTTTTTGTATTTGAGATTGGCACACCAGTGACGTTGGTCACTGGTTCGCAATGACAACCCACTTGATGACATTGTGTATGGGAGAATTTTTGAATCACCGGCACGGCGTGGTTTTATACAAAAAATGGCACAAGATTTGCAAAACACGCAAATTTTGTGCCATTTATGTTAGATATGGATCGATTTAGCCCCACAGGCTATCGGGGTATTTGCCCTCCTGGGTCATTTCCTGCAAAGCGGCCACAACAACGGGCTTATCCTCTGCATAGGTCACGCCGTACCACTTATCGGCAGACGACAAAACCTTAACCTTTGCTTTGCCCTCTGCAAGCAGCTCGCTGACGGTTCTGGGCAGGAAGTACTCTGCCTTCAAGGGATTCTTGGGAACATCCACAGTCAAAAATTCCGGGAAACGATCTTCGATTTCCTTCAAAAATACGGGGGTGAAGCCCCACAGGTTCATGGATACGGGGGTCTCGGCAGGCAGATCGGTCCAGCTTGCGCCGTCGTCCACTGTGAAATGGATGCCACCTTCGTACTTTTCGATTCTGGTGCGCTCTACCACATTGGTCAGGAAGCCATTTTCGTCGGTGGTACAAATACCACGGGCGACAGAACCGTTTTCGGTTACAGTCTTGCCCAGCTGATAGCCGACCATACAGAATTTATAGTACTGACCGTCCTCTGCGTGGCACAGGTACTGATAAACCTCGTGGTAGGCGGATTTTCCGTAGTAGTCATCTGCGTTGATGACGGCAAAGGGTGCGCCGTCGATCTGATCCTTGGCGCAGAAAACTGCGTGGGATGTACCCCAGGGCTTTGTTCTTTCGGCAGGGACTTGGAAGCCTGCAGGGATGTTGTCGATTTCCTGGAAAGCATAACGGATTTCCATAGGGCATTTTTCCAGACGCTTGCCGACCATCTCCATAAAGTCCTTTTCGATGGCCTTCTTGATGATAATAACTGCGGTGCGGAAGCCGGCCTCGTAGGCATCAAACAGAGAAAAATCCAAAATTGCTTCGCCGTGATTGCCCACGGGATCGATCTGCTTTAATCCGCCATAACGGCTGCCCATACCGGCTGCCATTACGACCAACACAGGTCTTTTCATGAAAATATCCTCCATAAATTGTTATTCTTTCTGTATTATAGGAAAAAATCCGAAAAAAAGCAAGAGGATTCTTTGGTTACCCCAAGCATATATTTGTTTTTTTCAATTTATCCCAGGAAAATTCCGGGATCAGCTCCTGCAAACTCACGGGCTGGCAGACATCGATGATGCCTGCATGGAAGGCAAGCCAGCCGATGATTTCCGGGGCAGTTTTATGCTGCTGCAGGAAGCCAAGGTCCATATCCCGATCCCGTTTGCTGAGCCTGCGCCCGTCGGGGGCAACCAGCAGGGGAACGTGGGCATATTCCGGCGTTTGAAAACCAAGCAGCTCCTGCAGATACATCTGCCGGGGAGCAGAACTGAGCAAATCCACGCCCCGTACCACCTGCGTCACGCCTGCCAAACCGTCATCTATGGTCACCGCCAGCTGATACACAAATGCCCCATCGGACCGGCGCAGAATAAAATCACCGCAGTCACGCTGCAAATTTTCCCGGTAGATCCCCTGGATTTTGTCGGAAACGGAATAATCCCTGTCCGGCACGGTGATGCGCCAGGAGGGCAGTCTATCCGGAATTTCGGTCAGATTTCGGCAGGTTCCGGGGTAGATATAAGTGCCGTCGGATTGATGGGGGGCGTTGACGCTATGCAGCTGCGCCCGGGTGCAGTAGCAGGGGTAGAGCAGACCTTTTTCCTGCAAAATCTCAAAATAATGCTGATAAATGTCATCCCGTGTGCTTTGGGGCGGTGTTTCACAGTCGTATGTAAGACCCAGCCATTGCAGGTCCTTACGGAGAATTTCGGCATATTCCGGCTTTGTGCGCTGCCGGTCTAAATCTTCCATCCGCAGGATCATCGTGCCGTCGGCACTGCGCACTGCCAGCCACGCCACCATAGCGGCAAACACATTGCCTAAATGCATCCTGCCGGAGGGGGTAGGCGCAAAACGGCCTACCGGTTTTTTTGTTTCCATATCAGCCGCCTCCCCAAAGTTGGTATAAAAAGATTGCCAGTGCCGCCAAAATCAGCAGAATCATAAACCACGCCAGGCAGCCTTTTCGGCTCTTGCCTTGAACCTTCCGGGAATATCTGTCTAAATTTACATCGGTTGAATCGGAGTTATAGACCTTGGCAGAATCCGCCTGCTTGGCGTCTGCCGCCGCCAGATGATTCTGGAGCCGCTGCAATTCCTTGTCCTGTTTTCTGCCCATAGATTCCACCTCCGGTGCATATTTTCTTTTATTGTACCCCAAAGGGGCGGAAAAGTATAGTGAGAAATTGGATTCGGGGGTTGTGAAAAGGAAAAAAATAGTGTAGAATATAGAAAAATGAAAGGAGGGCGACTGTATGCTCCCCAATCCGGAAGAACGGAAACTGAAAAGACAACAGGAAGCCGCCAGGCGTAAGGCAGCCAAGAAGAAGCTGATGATCCGTTTGATCATTGCAGCCGGTGTGCTGCTGATATGCGGCGTTATTATTTTGATTATTACACTTTCTGCCGGAAAGGATTCCGGCAACACGCCCGAAGCCAACATTGCCACACAGCCGGTTGCAACGGAACCGGCAGAAGAACAGGATCTTACGGTGATCCGCTTTGCCGCCACCGGCGATCTGAATGTCAGCAAGGCGCTGGTGGAATCGGGCGGTACGTCTTATGACTATACGGATGTGTTTTTGGATGTTGCTCCCGTGCTGACAGCGGCAGAATTGACCACCGTCAATTTGGAAGGAGACTTTTCCGTATATCCCGACGGCGAGAAAAACTCTGCCCCCAAATCTATGGCATCCACCTTAAAGACTATGGGCGTGGATATGATCCAGCTTGCCAACTCCTACGCCATCAATCAGGGCGTTTCCGGTCTGCTGACTACCATCGATACGGTGCAGCAGGCAGGTATGGAGCCTGTGGGCGTATTCCGCAATGAATCGGAATTTAAGCAGAAGCAGGGCATTTCTATCTTTGAAGTGCAGGGTGTGCGCATTGCGGTGGTGGCCTTTACCAAGGGTATGAACGGTCACGCCATCCCCGGCGCAGACAATGAGGACTGCGTCAATGTGCTCTACTCCGACTACAGCAGTGTCTACACGCAGATCAACCGGGATAAGATCACCCACGTTATGCGCAATGCCCAGGCACAAAAGCCGGACATTACCATTGCACTGGTCCACTGGGGCAGTGAGCACGACGATACCATCAGCAGTTCTCAGAAAAATATTTGCAAGCTGCTGAAGGAAGAAGGGGCAGATGCCATCATCGGAACCCATTCTCACCGGGTACAGAAGATCGAATACGATCCTGAGGTTGGCACATTGGTTGCCTATTCTCTGGGCGATCTGGTCAGCGCAGCTACGGATGAAACGGCCTATTCCATCATTTTGAATATGGAGATCACCAAGGATAACCGCAGCGGCGATACTACCATTTCCGGCTACAGCTATACCCCGATTTTCACCGTTTCCGAGCAGGGCAAGCCTGTTCGGGTGGTGCGCATCCGGGAGGCTATGCAGGCCTATGAGGAAAACTATATGAACGCCATCAACCAGACTACCTATAACTATATGGTTCGCGCTCTGACCCGTATCGAGCAGCGTGTTTCCGGAGAAGGATAAGAAATTGGAGCTGAATTTATGAAACGACTGATCTGCGTACTTTTGACGCTGTGCCTTATGGCAGGTTTTCTGCCTGCCGCCGGTTTGAAAGCCCAGGCATATGTGGCAGATGACTACTATTTCGATGGCATTTACGAATATTATGTTCTGGACGGTAAGGCCGTTATTCAGTCTGCCGGCGGTGCATCCGGAGATCTTGTGATCCCCAATACATTGGGCGGTTATCAGGTTACCGGTATCGAGGTCTACGCATTCTACCAAAGCAAAATCACCAGCGTTGTCATTCCCGAAGGCGTTACCTGGATCGGCAATTACGCCTTCCGGGATTGCCGCAATTTGACCGCCGTTTCCGTTCCTAACAGCCTTACCAGTTTGGGCAGCGATGTATTCAAAGGCTGCAGCAAGCTGACGCTGGGTCTGTATAATAATTGCGGATATTTGGGCAACAGTCAGAACCCCTATCTGATTCTGTACAAAAGCGCCAATGTCAGTATGACAAGCTGTGAGATTCATTCTGACGCCAAGATCATTGCCACCAGTGCGTTCGATAGCTGCTGCAATATGAAATCCGTTACCATCCCCAGCGGTATGGTTCAAATCGGCAATTATGTCTTTTCCGGATGTATGAATCTGAAAACGGTCTATTATATGGGCAGCGAAACCCGGTGGAAGACACTTACTCAGAATGTGTCCGATACTTATTTGCAGAATGCAGAGACTGTCTGCCTTGGCGCATCGGAAGAGGAAGAAGGACCGGATTTCGGCAAAGTTGATACCTGGAATTTGCTTTTGAGCGATGATATCGGTGTGAATTTTAATTTCTCCTTTACCGACTTGATCAAGAATGATTACAAATCCTATCTGGAAGTCAAGATAGGGGATTCCACACAAAAATATGGGCTCTGCAATCCCTACACCGGCGCATTTGCCGATTCCAATACCACCTTTACCATCAATGTGGCGGCATCCCAGATGACCGATGAGATCAATCTGTGCATAGTTGTCAATGGCGTACGGGATGAATTGGGTACATATTCCGTCAGAGCCTATGCCGATGAGATCCTTGCAGGCGACTATAGCAACAGCACCAAGCTTATGGTTCAGTATATGCTTGCCTACGGCGCAATGGCGCAGAAGTATTTCGGCTATAACGAGGGAAAACTTGCCAACGCCGGGATTAGTTGCCCTATGGCGGAAGTTCCCCAAACGGCGTCAAAACAGTTCGCAGTATCCGGCGAACATGAGGGGCTTACTTTTTATGGCGCATCTTTGTGCTATGATAACAAAATTGCGCTGAGATTCTATTTTAAAGCAGACAATATCCGCAACTACAGCTTTTTCCAAAACGGCTACGCCCTGCCTGTTGTAGAAAACAACGGGCTGTATTATGTGGAGATTACGGGATATTATCCCCAATACCTGACAAATCAGACGACAATTACGGTGTATAACAGTGATTATGATTCTATCAGTGTTGCCTATAGTCCTATGAACTACATCGTCAGAATGTACAACAATCCCTCTGCAACCAAGGCCGCCAAAGATTTGCTGCAGGCGCTGTACACCTACCATCTGGCTGCAAAATCCTACACAGAATAATACGGATAACAAAATCGACCCTGGATGGGTCGATTTTGTTTTGCCCCATCAAAAATCCGGTAAATGATTGTTTATCGTGCTAACGCCCGATAAACAATCAAATGCAAAATGCAGAATGCAGAATTCTGAATTGACGTATTTTCTTCGAAAATGATTTTAAATAGTCGCCTCTGGCGACACATTCATTCAGCATTTAGCATTTAGCATTCAGCATTGAATTTATGAGCGTTAGCGATATAAATTCTAATTTATCGAATTATGGAAAAGCGATGATTTTTATGAAAAAACGGTTGATATTTTGGCGAAAAACAGGTATAATTCTATTAAAATGACGGAAAATGGAGGTATAGCTATGGATAAACGGGTTTCTGTGTGCCGGGGTTGCCTTTTGGGCCTTGCGGTGGGCGATGCTATGGGCTATACCGTTGACGAAAAATCCTGGGCGGAAATTCAGGAGGACTATGGCCCCAACGGGCTTTTGGGCTATGACCTGGTAAACGGTCAGGCCGCCGCCTCTGCCTATACCCAGGTTGCTGCCTATGTATCCAACGGTTTGCTGCTGGGAATCACCCGGGGTAAGCCGGAGCATTATATCCGCTATATCCATCTGTCCCTCCGGGAATGGGCAAGAGCCCAGTATTTCCCCAGGGATCCGGAAAAATCCTGGTGCTGGGTGGCAAAAATCCAGCAGATGCGTGTGCGCAAATGCAAGGACAGCCGGATGCTGGATGCCTTGCGGATGGAAACTGCGCCCACTATGGAAAAACCTATCAACCGTGCATCCTCCACCGGCTCTTTGCCCGGTGCGCTGGTGATTGGTCTTGCCTGCAACGACAAAGGGCTGCCCCGGAATCTTGCAGCTTCTTTGGGCGCGCAAACTGTGGCTCTGACCCACGGCAACCCGGAGACTTTCCTTTGCGGCAGTGTTTTGGCGGAAACCATTGCATCCGTTTCGGAAAATCCCGATCTTCCTCTGCAGGAGCATTACAAGAAGGCTGTTGAGACTATGCTTGCCCGTTTTTCTGAGCGTTTTCCCCAGGCTCAGGGTCTTGCAGACCGGCTTTTGCGCACCATCAGCTTGGCAGAGCAGGAAAACTGCGACCATAGAGAACAAATGGAAAAATTCCAATGCGATACCGCAGAGCAATGTCTTTGCGGCGCAATGTATGCGACTTTGGTATGCGGTAATGATTTTGACGGGGCTATGATCCTGGCAGTCAATCACTCCGGGCGCAGCGGTGCGGTTGGTGCGCTCACCGGCGGTATTTTGGGTGCGCTGATGGGCGTGGAAGCTCTGCCGGACTTTTATTTGGAATGTTTGGAATCTGCCGGTATTTTGGAAACGCTGGCATCGGATCTGGCATTGGGCAGCCCCACATTCGGGCTGTTTGACGACGATTGGGATCAAAAATATGTGCAAGGAATCCCTGCGGGGATATAAATCCGAAATAATATTGAAAAAACCCTTGCAATCCTGACAAAACAATGCTATAATACCTGTGATAAGTATTGACATTTGCGGAAGAGAGGGGCTTGCCCCTCTCTTTCTTGACGAAAGAGGCGATTTTTTATGAAAGTAACAGATCTGGTAACCTCCTTTGCCAAGCCCATTGTGGAGGAAAAAGGCTGCAGCCTTTGGGACGTGGAATACGTCCGGGAAGGCTCTGAGCGTTTCCTTCGGGTGTATATCGACAAAGAAGGCGGCGTATGCATCGATGACTGCGAGGCAGTTGCCCGTGCCATCGACCCCATCTTAGACGAAAAAGACCCCATCCAGGAAAGCTACCATTTCGAGGTCTGCTCCGCAGGCATCGAACGGGCACTCAAGCGCCCTTCTGATTTTGAACAGTTTATGGGAAGTCCCATTTTAATAAAACTGTACCGCCCCCGAAACGGTCTGAAAGAGATCCCCGGCATTCTCCGGGGCTATGAAGAAGGCCGCATCACCGTGGAAGCGGGAAAAGAAACCATCGTATTCGAAAAATCTGAAGTGGCTCTGTGCCGCCTCAGAGTAGAGTTTTAAGGAGGAATTAGAAAATGGCAAGAGCCAAGAAGACCGAAGCTCCCAAGGTGGACATCGGCGCAGAGATCTTCTCCAGCTTACGGGAACTGGAAAAAATCAAGGGTATCCCTGTGGATTATATGGTAGAGCGGCTGAAACAGGCGCTGACCAATGCCTACCGGAAGGATCGGGAGGATGACCGGGATATTCCTGCAGAAAATGTGATCGTTGACTTGAGCGAGAAGGGCCTGTTTATGAGCCTTTCCAAGACCGTTGTGGAAGAAGTGGAAAATGCTTCCGTGGAGATCCACATCGATGCAGCCAAGAAGCTCAATCCCAATGTGCAGGTGGGCGAAAGTGTGGAGCTGCCTGTTGATTTCCAGAAATTCGGCCGTATCGCCGCCCAAACTGCAAAGCAGGTTGTGATCCAGGGCATCCGTGAGGCAGAGCGTGGAATCGTGTACGACAACTATTCCTCCAAGTCCTCCGAGCTGCTCACCGGCACTGTGCTGAAGGTTGACCCCTCCGGCGATGTATATGTCCGCATCGGTCAGGGCAACGAGCAGAGCGATGCCGTTCTGCAGGCAGCAGAGCAGATCCCCGGCGAGACCTATACCCCCGGCGACCACATCCGGGTTTATGTTCTGGAAGTACATCGGGCAACCCGTGGACCGCTGGTTCACGTTTCCCGCACCCATCCCAATGTGGTGCGCCGCCTGTTTGAGCTGGAAACTCCGGAAATTGCCGACGGTCAGGTGGAAATCCGCAACATTGCCCGGGAAGCCGGTTCCAGAAGTAAAATCGCAGTTCGTGCGGCTGTGGAAGGCATTGATCCTGTTGGCACCTGCGTCGGTCCCAGAGGCGGCCGTGTGGGCGCGGTTGTGGAAGAGCTCCACGGCGAAAAGATCGATATTGTGGTCTGGAGCGAAGATCCCTGCGAATATGTTCGCGCTGCTCTGAGCCCCTCTGATGTTGTGTCGGTATCTCTGATCCCCGGTCAGAAGGCCTGCCGGGTAATTGTGCCCGACAATCAGCTGAGTCTTGCCATCGGCAAGGAAGGTCAGAACGCCCGTCTGGCTGCCCGCCTGACCGGCTATAAGATCGACATCAAGGCCGAAAGCCAGGCTGAGTAATTTGCAGATCAGGAGGGAAAAATTATGCAAAAGAAGATCCCTCAGCGGCAGTGTATGGGCTGCCGGGAACGGAAAGCCAAGCGGGATATGATCCGCGTGGTGCGTATGACAGACGGTAATGTTAGCCTGGATTTTTCCGGGAAGCTCAACGGCAGAGGCGCATACATTTGCTCCGATCCTGCCTGCTTGCAGAAAGCCCGGAAAGCAAAAGCTTTGGAACGCAGCTTAGAAACGGAAGTTCCGGAGCTGGTCTATGAACGCCTGAATAAAGAATTGGAGGGTTACTCCCTTGGATAAAGCACGCAATTATTTGTCCCTGGCAAAAAAAGCCGGAAGAATTGAATTGGGCGAAGAACCGGCAGGTGCTGCCGCAAGAGCCCAGATTGCCCGGCTGATGGTGGTAGCCAGCGATGCCTCGGATCACACCTGGCGCAGAGCTAAAAGCTTTGTTGCCGGAACGGATCAGATCTGCATCCATATTCCCTATTCCAAAGAGGAGCTGGGAGAAGCTGTGGGTCGTCAGAGTTTGGCCATTGCCGCCATTACCGACCCGGCGTTGGCGCTGGCGTTTTTGCAGGCGCTGGATCAGCCGGAAAAATACCGGGATGCTTTGCAATCCCTGGCCGAGCGGACAAAGCGTGTGCAGACCCGTCAGGCAGAGGCCCGGGCCCATAAGAAGAATGTGAAGAAAGGTCGTACCCGCAAGGGTAAGTGACTTATGGAGGTGCGTATAGTATGAGTTTAGTGAAGTATCGTGTGAAAGAAGTCGCAGCGGATTTCGGTGTTGCCCCCAAGGTGATTGTGGAAACCGTAGGCAAGTTTTTTGAAAAGCCCAAGTCCAACACTCAGGTTCTCACCGAAGAGGAGCTCAATGTTGTATTTGACTATATGACTGCAACCAACCAGATCGAATCTCTGGAGGCGGTATTTGCAGTTCAGCCCAAGCCCAAGGCAGAGGAGAAGCCTGCCGAGGAAGTGAAGGCAGAAGAGAAAAAAGAAGAGAAGAAGGCTGCGCCCAAGGCAGAGCCTGCAAAGGCTGCCCAGCCCAAGGCAGAAGCTAAGCCCCAGAAGCCTGCAGAGCCGGAGCGCAAGAGAGAGCGCCGGGTGGTAGATACCTCTGCCGTGCAGGTGAACTCTGCCCGTTTCGATGACCGTGTGGACGATATGGTTTCCGAGCGTATGCAGAACTACCAGGGTGGTAAGCAGCGTATCGGCGGCAAAAAGGGTCAGCAGCAGCAAAAGAGAGAAAAGGACAATAAGTTCAAGGGCAACAAGGCCCGCAACGAGGAGCAGGAGAAGCTGCGTCGCTTG
>JAZRLK010000127.1:0-3854 GCA_045646805.1 Faecousia sp. | reverse complement strand
TCCAGAGTTAGTCCGGCTACACTAAAACGAAACCTGGCGTTGATCAACGCCAGGCCTCGCAAGGTTCTTAAATTCGTTTCAGCTCAATATCTTTGGGATCTTGAACTTCAAAAAGTGTTGCACTTAGTTTGACAAATCACTGATTTAATTGGATAGAGAATCATCGGTCAAGACAGAGAACCGTCCCCTGTCTTGGAGTTTTTACGGTTATACCCTTATTGCGCCTTTTTATCGCAATTTTCTATTAGGGTTCACGCAAACCGTCCCCTTGTCCCTTAATTTTTTTAATTTGGGTCTTGACTTTTAATAGTTAGTCTGTCTTTTTAGTTATTCCGTCTTCTAAAATGGCGATAATTGCTTCGTTACTATTTTCTATAGCATAATCTATTGCTGTTTTTCCTTCTGCATTTTTCATTAGGGTATCAGCACCATAATTCAGTAATTCTTTAACAATTATCTCATTATCATTTTTGCTTGCTACAATCAATGCGGTGTTACCGTCAGGATCTAATGTGTTAACCCCGAAATATTGGTTATCTATCAGATATCTCACAACATTAACATTGTTGTAATGTGCAGCATATGTTAAGAGGTTTTCATTAAGGTTACATATTTTCATTTCTACATGATGCTCAATTAAATAAAGGAAAAATTGATATCCATCTGAGACTGTATAGCCATCATCAGTAGACAGAACGATAACTGACTCTTCCAATGCAGAAGTAGTCGATTGTGAACTATGGATATCCGCCCCACTTTCCACCAAGTGCATAGCGAGAGCATATCGATTTGCCTTATTGCCATGCAAAGCGGCAAGAAGTGGAGTTTTACCTGTGAAATTATCTTCTTTGTTCACATCTGCTCCATATAGGAGTAATAGATCGACGATTTGCTCATCGCCAATTTTACAGGCAGTAATTAGCGGTGTCGGATTGGTTGAGGCAATTTCCGCAATATTTAGCAAATACTTACGTTTATTAACCCAGGCACCTTTTTTTATTGCACGGTAAGCTGCGTCGTAATTCGACTCTTCAACGGATGTATGCAGAATTCCGCTTTGATAAAAGCTATTACTAATGTAGATAATTCCGCATAAAACTATGACAGAAAAAATGAGAACATATATAATAGGTTTGTTTTTCATAAGTATTTTCCTCGTATAATAAGTTTTAGTTTAATATTTCAGGTATCAACAGGCTTTGATATACCCGTGATACAATAGCTGTAAGACAGCAGGGACAAGTTCTCTTTCTTATACATAAATAGCAAAAAAGCTTAGAATTCTTTGTGTTTTAGTTGTTGTATCATCTGGGGAATTCCCATACCACATCCACGGAAGCACATCCTTCATAAAATGTCTAATAGGTTTAGAAGGCGAAATATAATTGTATGTCCCAACATCTTTTGGATCTGTAACAAGTTTATTATTTTTATCATATATCGCTTCATACTTGCCATCTTGTGAAACATATTTTTTGTTGTCTCTTTCTGTTGCTGTGAATTGATGACAATTAGCAGACACATTATCATCATAAGATTTAAAAAATTCTTCATCAAACTCTTCGGGGAACTGAGGATTGTAAGCATTTCTATTATAATGTTCTTCTGCTGATGGGGGAATATGCTCTTCGATAATGGTTCCGAGTATGTTCTTGCCTTTTTCCCAAAGCTCCCCTACCCGATTTTTTGTACCCTGCCATAAATCTTCAAGCCAGCCATATCCCGAATAATCGACTCGGTTCACAGGATTATTTCCACAATAGGCAAACATATTATTGCCAGCGAAACCCTGCCCGGTTGCCACAAAGACATCCGCATTGATGAATCTACCCAGTTCTGGATCATAATACCGCGACTGCAAATAGTACAGGCCCGTTTCACTATCATAGTAATAGCTACGGTAACGGATGGGGTTGATTTGCGCCATTGTGCCGGTGGCGGTAAGAATCTTGCCCCAAGGGTCATAGGTATAGCTGGCAACAACCGTACCATTGGCATCTACAACCTTATAGACATCGCCCTGCTGGTTCTTCAGGTAGTAATAAGGTGTGCCATTATAGGTGAAACCTAAAAGCTCTCCACCGGTATCATAAATATACCAAATGACATTATTGCCGGTTTTCTCTGCAAGGATGGTGCTTCCATCCAAGAAATACTCGGTGGTATTGCTGCCGACAGTCTTTTTGGTACGGATGCCGTCTGCATTATAGGTATAACCGATCTGCGATCCGTCCAAGGATTCGGATGCCGTCAGTTGTCTGCCTGTCCAGGTGAAAAGATTGTTATAGTATACTGTTGGGTTACCCATTGCATCGTAGTTAATGGTATGCCCATTGTAGCTTGTCAGCTTGTCTTTCCAGTTGGTGTCGGTATAGCCATAGGAAGTGGTAGTGCCATTGACGGTTTTGGAAAGGATATTGCCGCCCGCATTGTAAGTATAGGATGCAGAATAACCATTAGTGCCGGTTACACCTGTCAGCTGATTCAGGCTATCGTAGGTGTAAGTATAGGTTACACCGTCGACAGTCATTTGGGAAATATTTCCGCGTGTGTCGTAGGCGTATTCCGTTTCCAGTAGCGTTGTACCGTTATACTTATAGTTCAGTGTTTCGGGTAATGTGGTTGTCCGCTTGCCGCTGACACCCAGATATTCAATTTCCCTTGTCAGGTCACCCACCTTGGAGGAAGTCTCTCTGCCAAGGCTGTCATAGGTGGCAGTCTGCTCTGCGCCGGACAGGAGGGTGGATTCGCCCTTTTGCCCATCCTGACCGTAACCAAAGGAAACGGTTTTGGTCTGACCTGCAAACTGGTAGTTGATCGCTGTTACCCGGTTGAGGATGTCATAGCCGGTAGAGATGCTCTTTCCGCCGGTCTGAGAGATCCGCAGAAGCCGCCCGCTGATATCATAAGTATACAACGTTTTTTCGTTGTTGACAAGGTCAATAATTTCTGCAATCTGGCCTTTTGCGTTATAAATAGTGGAATAGCGTTCTTCTATTTCGTCCCCTTCGCCGATAGAGACCTTTGTTACACGTCCGTAGTCGTCATACTTGTAGGAATATATTGTACCGTTGCCGTAGATTTCCTTGTCAAGCAGGCCGTTACCCTCTCCGTATATATTGGTTACCAGCGTCTGATTACCAACTGTTACGGTGCTTGTATTGCCGAATTCATCGTACACAAAGTTGTAGGAAAAACCGTTGTGGGTAATTTGTGTCAATCGGTTATATTCATCATAGCCATAGCTGACAGATGCATTTCCACTGCTGATTTCCCTCAGAAGCCATTTATCGGTTACATTCTCGTCATCATACTCATATGAGGTAATATTACCCAAAGGATCGGAAATACTGTTGGTCAAACCGCTGACAGGGTCGATATCATAGGTGGTCTCGTTCCCCCGCTGATCCGTCACCTTTGTCACATAGTTACCTGTAGCATCATAGGTAGTATTTCTCTCAATATACGGCTTATTCTCGTTGAGCACAGCATAAGTGCTGACAGTACCCATCTGGGTTTTTGTGATATTGCCATAGCTGTCATATTTGTAGGCAAAGCCATTACCTAACTGATTGGAACGGGTACCATCCAAACGGTGCTTATTACCGGAAGTATAGATATAGGAATAGATTTCACCATTGCTGTTGGTTGCCTTAGTCAGCTCGTTGGCATCGTTATAGGTGTAGGCGGCATTGCGGTTTGCATTATCCGCTGCGCTGATCACATTG
Source organism: Faecousia sp. (assembly GCA_045646805.1). GTDB lineage: Bacteria > Bacillota > Clostridia > Oscillospirales > Oscillospiraceae > Faecousia. Next base: position 126 of record JAZRLK010000127.1, on the reverse strand, counting down.
CCGTTGCTGTCGTAGGTGTAAGCCGTTCCGGTTTCATCAAATGTCAGCATACACTCGTCAAACCATGCGCTGTTGGCATTGTTTTCATAAGTGATGCGGAATTTGACATAGCTGATGATCAAGCTT
>JAZRLK010000126.1:0-11796 GCA_045646805.1 Faecousia sp. | reverse complement strand
CCTTTGACAATGCTGCCTATGATACGGTCAGCTTTGACTATAAACTGACCGGTGAAGGCACAATGTCCGTTATTTTGAGAGATCAGGATAACTGGACAAGCAAGACTTATGGTGATTATACATTTAACTCCATCGGTCTTGTTTATGCATACGGCAATTATCAGTCCGGTATTACCTGTGAAATTATGGAAGATGGTTATGTCCATGTGACAATGAAACTTTCTGAGTTGCAGCGTACCGGTTTGTCAGATAACCGGGATGCGGCACCTGAGAGCATTGGCGTGCTGGATATTTACAGCTGGACTAATGTAGATGGCTATATTGATAATGTTCAGGTAGTTATGCCCTGCGAACATAGCTATGAGGCAGTTGTAACCGACCCCACATTTACTGCAAACGGATATACTACCTATTCTTGTTCCAAGTGTGGTGACAGCTATATTGCAGATGAGACCACTGCCTATACTGTCAATTTAGCTGAATGGAACATCGCTCTTGCGGATGATGTCCGTGCCAACTTCTATCTAAACATTGACAGTCGTATTCAGGATGCTTTCGTTACTGTTTTGGTGAACGATTTCGGCTATAAGTACAGTGTGAGCGAGCTGGCTACCACAGAAAAGGGGTACTACATCGTTTCTGCCAATGTAGCTGCAGCTCAGATGACCGAGGATATTTCTATTGTGATTTCTTCCGGCGATATATCCTCCGAGGAAATGAATTATTCCATCCGTCAGTATGCAGAGTATATCCTTAACGGTGAATACGACAATAACACCAAACTGCTTGTTCAGAGAATGCTTAACTACGGCGCAGCGGCTCAGAGCTATTTTGAGCACAATATTGACAAAATGGCAAACAAGGACTACGAATTGACTGATGTGCCCACCATTCCCGAGGTTGAGGGAGGTAGTATTGCCAGCGGTGATGTTGTTGGTATTGATTATTACGGTGCCTCCTTGCTTTTTGAAACCAAAATTGGCGTTCGTTTCTACTACACTGTTACGGGCAGAATTGAAAACTATACTTTTGCCGATACTCAGGGTAATACATATGAACCTGTGGCAAAGAACGGATTGTACTATGTTGAGGTTAAGGATATTAACCCCAATCAGTACGACGATGTAATCGAAATGCAAGTTACTGATGGTACCAGTACACAGTCTGTTAGCTACAGTCCCATGCGCTATATCAGCCGTAAATATTACGGTTCTGATAATGCAGACTTGGTGACTTTGATGGTACAGATGTATCAGTACCATATGGCTGCTGAGGCCTACTTGGGCGAGGATCAGGGAGCAATCCGTGGCGAAGCATTTGAAGGTGGCGTTACCAAAACTATTGTCCTGTCTGAAAATGCAACAGAAAACCTTTCCTTTGATTACAAGCTGACCACCGATGGTGAAATTCGTGTGATCCTGAGAGCCCCTGATTGGAACGGCTTCTACGGCGACTTTACATTTAATGCAGATGGTTTGGTATGGAGCAATCAGACTGGCATTACTACCGAAAAGCTTGAAGATGGTTATATCCGTGTGCATGTTGATTTTGCACAGCTGAACAGAACCGGATGCAACGATAATCTTGACAGCAAACCTACAAGTGTAGGTGTTTTCGACATCTATGAGTGGGGTACCGCAGATGGTTATATTGATAATATCCTGTTGGATATAGAACTGCCTGAGGAAGAAGTAATCCGCGGTGAAGCCTTTGAGGGCGGCGTTACCAAAACCATTATCCTGTCTGAAAATGCAACAAAAAACCTTTCCTTTGATTACAAGCTGACCACCGATGGTGATATTCGTGTAATCCTGAGAGCCCCGGATTGGAACGGCTTCTACGGCGACTTTACATTTAATGCAAATGGTTTGGTATGGAACAATCAGACTGGCATTACAACCGAAAAATTGGATGATGGCTATATCCGTGTGTTTGTTGATTTTGCACAGCTGAATAGAACCGGTTGCAACGATAATCTTGACGGCAAACCTGCAAGTGTAGGTGTTTTTGACATCTATGAGTGGGGTACCGCAGATGGTTATATTGATAATATTCAATTAGATATTGCGTCGTCCGAGGAGGAAGAGCCTGTAATTCGTGGTGAGGTCTATAATGCCGGTGAAAAGACAAACTATATGATCGATGAAGGCAACTATGCCACCATCAGCTTTGAGTATAGGCTGACGACCGATGGCGAGATCAATGTAATGCTCAGAAGCCCCTCTGATACCCCCTACTACGGTGGCTTCAAGTTTGATGCAAACGGAGAGGTTCAGGATTATGCCGGTGTGGAATGTGAAAAGCTTGATGACGGTTATATCCGTGTGACCGTTACAACAGCGGATGTAGAACGCGCCAACAACAAGGATAATCTGGATAGTATCCCTGCTACAGTTAACAAGATCTGCATTTACCGAGATTCCACCGCCAGCGGTTACATCGACAATATTCAGTATGTAGCGGCAGAAGAAACTGAAATGCTTTTGTTGCTGCAAAAGTGTAACGGAACCAATGCTTCTTGCTCAGCACGTGATTATTCCAATGTGTATTTCCGCACGACTCCCTTTACTTCTGCAAGCGATACCTTGACGCTGGTAATAAAAACGGATTACACAAGCATTAAACTGCGCGGCATGTCCAACCTTGGTGATGAGTGGTCCGGTAGTGGTGTAACCAAGACTTTGGAGGATATTGGTGACGGCTGGAAAACCGTCACATGGACATTGTCTGAAATCGTTGGAAGCAACGATGTTACAACTATGAACGGTTTTAGAATCGATGGTTTGGTTGAGGGTACAGATATTTTGATGAAGGATATTTTGATCAACAGCCAGACAGATTGGATCGGTGAATTTGCGTCCAATTATCACGGCGTTCTGACGCTGCAGTAAATCGAAAATGGGCGGTCATAGACCGCCCACCTCGAACAATTCCAGTTAGTACTCACCGATTTTAAAAGGAGAAAAACAAATGCAAAAGATTGGAAAAAGAATCCTTTCACTGTTGCTGACATTTGTTATGCTGCTTGGTTTAATTCCTGTTATCCCGCAGGTTTTCGCTGCATCTACTGATACGGAAACGGCATCAGATATGCTGGCAACGGCTACTTATGCATGGAGCTCACAGGATTGGACGGGAGCAGGGCAGTTCAGCTATGCCAGCGACAGTAATGTTACCAATAGCGAGGACAGTCTGCGTTCCTGGAGATTCTCCACGACTGCACAGACCGGTTACAGTTATGCTCGTTTGCAGATTAGTTTGCAAAAATCCTATGATATGACCAACAAGGATCTGGTTTTTGATGTGAAAGCTGATCCTGCTAACGAACTGACAAGTTACAGCATTGGTATTGTACCTTATGCTTCCGATTGGAAGCCTGTTCACGATGCTACAAACTATCAGGAATATCAGGTATATTTCACCGGCAGCGACTGGACTACCGTTACGGTGGATAACTCTATCCTGAAAGCATATTTGCAGGATGGCAGAGATATCAGCGATATTTTTGTGCTTTACCTGAGCTTCAATTTCCCCGCAGGTGTGCAAAATATCTATATCGACAATATGCGTCTGGTAGATCACAATTACGGCACCGATGCCCAGGATGCAGCAACTGATCTGCTGGCTAATGCTGAAGTCGTTTCCAATGGCGCGAATGGCTCTACTTATTTCTATGAGCATAAAAACACAACGGTAGCTTACGGCAACAAGAGTAATACTTCGCATAAATACTCTGCCACTGCCGGGGCAGCCGATATGTTCACGGTTAAATACGATTTGGGCCAATCTTATGACCTGAACAACAAGAACATCGTTATGGATATGCTGTCCTACCGTGGCGGTAATGGCTTTGCATTTAGTTTGTACAACAGTCAAAATCAACTTGTCAGCTATTCGGAAAGCTATACCACTGTTAACCAGTGGGCACAGGTAACACCTGCCATTCTCGCAGGTTTGCAATCCGGCAAGAATCTTTCTGATGTACGCTATATTGCAATCGGTCCCAGATTTGCAACCAACACTACCCGTGCAGACCGTGCATTCTATGTGGATAATGTTCGCATTGAAAATATTGATGTTCATTCCACACCCTTACAGGATAAGAACATCGTATTTATGGGAGACTCCATCACTGCTGCCTATGGTTACAAGGGTTGGGCTGGAGAGTTGCAGGAGCATTATCGAATCAACCCCTATAACATTGGTGTTGGCGGTGCAAGCTATGCCACACTTGACGGCAGAACCACTATTTATGCACAGACGGCCAACATTCCCAATGTAGATGTGGACTTCTTTGTACTTAACGGCGGTGTCAACGATATTTGGAGCAAGGCAAATCTCGGCGCAGTTAGCAATATATCTGTTGATGATGCTACCGCAAACAGCTTTGATACCAATACCACCGCAGGCGCAATGGAGCAGATGTTGTGCTACCTGCGGAAAAACCATCCCAACGCAAAAATTGCATTTATCCTCAACTATATTTGCTATAGCACTGAAATTGACGGTGTTCGTTTCCGTGATGAATTTGCGCCTTTGGCAAAGGCAATCTGTGAGAAGTGGGGCGTAACATGTGTTGATTTTACAGACAATACAGAAATCAGTGCCTTGTATGGCGTACATACCTATGACGGAGTTCACGGCAATGATGTAGGCTATGAGCTGGTGATGCGCGAGCTTGCACCTGTTTTGGTCGGTATGTGTGGCGCTACTGAACAGACCGAACAAAATTCTGATCTGCTGGCGTATGCCGCCTATTCTTGGAGTGCAGAAAACTGGAGCGGTAATCTAAGCTACACCAATAGCTGTACCGATGTTTCCGGAAACGAGAGTATCCGTTCCTGGAAATTTGCTGCAAGCGCAAATCAGACTGCAAATGCAGGCATTCAGCTGCAACTCAGCAATCTGGATAATTTTACATTGACCGGCAAGAAATTATCTTTTGATGTGAAGTTTGAGTCCTCCAATGGCAAGTCAGTTCAGAATGTTGGACTGCGGCTCTATGACCGCAACTTGAAATCCGTAACAGGCGAATCCACCGTGTGGGTGGACGGCAACGGCTCCAATGGCTGGCAGAACGTTACAGTCGATGCCTCTGTATTTGAAAACCTTTTGGCAAATGGCTGCAATCTGGATGAAATCATGCTGGTCTACTTCCAGTTTAATTTTGCCGGTAACGCAGGTAATTCGCAAAGCATCTATATTGATAATTTCCGCGTTATCAGCGAAACTGCGACCGATGCAACGGAAGCTGCTAGCGACCTTCTGTACGGTGCAGGTTTTGTTGAAGGCAGCATCAGCGGAGAAGGAATGGGTTACGAGCAGTTCAATACCACATTCCTCCACGGTGCTGACAGTAAGTATTCCTACCGATTCTATATTGAGGACGATAAGACTGCCTGGGCAACGGCAACCTTTATTCTGCCGTGGTCTATTGACCTGACACAGAGCACGATGCAGTTTGATGTAAATCAGTACAATCAGGTTGCTCTGTGGGTTGATTTGTATGACAGCAACTACAAGCTGGTTACTGGTGATAACTATACCCTCCGGGAGATCGGCTGGCAAACCTATGAGATCAACGCTCTGTATGGACTTGCAGATGGTAGAACCGCAGAAGATCTGAAGGATATTCGTTACATTCGATTCTCCTTCAACTTTGATCCCGCCAATACCGGCCGCACTGTGGTCATTGACAATCTGACTACCTATAAAAACGAACATCGCAGTTCTATGGCAGCTGGATTAAATGGCTTGTATCTGGGTGACTCCATTGCAGAAGCCCATAACTATAAAGGCTGGCACGGTGAAATGGCAGAACATTACGGCGTTACCGGCTATAATGTTGCGGTTGGTGGAAGAACCTTGGCAAACGACGGAATTTATTCTGAACTTTCCAATGTGCCTGCCAATATGAAGTTTGACTTTGTAATGCTCAATGGTGTTGTAAATGATTACTTTGCAAGTGTAGCAACCGGTACACTGACACCCGAAGGGACTACCTCTTTCAACGGCACAACAGCCATTGGCAGCTTGGAAAAGCTGTTTTATGAGATTACCTCTCGTTACCCCAATGCAGAGGTGTTCTATATTTTGAATTTCGTTCCCAACTGGTCTTCTTTCCGAAAGACAGAATACCTTAACGACTTTGTTCCCCTTGCTAAGCAGGCTTGCGAGAAGTGGGGCGTACATCTTCTGGATCTAGTTGATAATCCCCAATTCCTGGCAGAATTTGATGTGACTGCTGATGTACATACCTTTGATGGTTTGCATCCCAATAAAGCCGGTTTTGATGTGATTACTCCCTATGTGGTTTCTATGCTGGAAGAAACAATGTGCGCTGATGCCAATGTGCGATATCAGCAGCTGAGCCTTGGTGATGATCTGTCTATGCGCTTTGATATTGCAGTTTCCGGTGCTTATGCAGACACTGCTACTGTAACAGCTACCGTTGACGGCGTTACAGTTATGTATGATGTTTCCTATGCATCTCTTGCCGCCGGTGTAACAGGTTGCAAGAAGTTTACATTGAATATGGCAGCCGCACAGATGACTGACGAAATTGTGGTTACCATTTCTGACGGCGATACTGTATTGACCCAGAAATCCTATACTGTTCGTGATTATATTAAGACACTAATTGAGGGCAATTATGATGAAAAGCTGCAAGCACTTGCAAAAGCTGCTCTGAATTACGGCGCAGGTGCGCAGGTCTATTTTGACCACCATGCAGATACCCTTGCCAATGCAGGTTGTGAAACGACTGAAACTGTAGCAATTCCTGAAATCAACACCGACAATATGGTATCCGGCGAGGTTTCCGGTATTCGTTTTTACGGTGCATCTTTGGTCTATAATTCCAAGATTGCGGTGCGCTTCTATTTTGATGTTACCGGCGATATCAGCAATTACACATTCAGTATGGGTAACGAACCTGTCTTGAAGGATGGTCTCTACTATGTGGAAATTGATGGTATCAATCCCCAGGATTATGCCAAGGAAATTGCACTGACAGTTTCTGACGGTGCGCAGGAAATGACTGTAACATACAGTCCTATGTACTACATCGGCCGTATGTACAATAAGACCGATAAACAGTCTTTGATGACACTGCTGGGCGCTATGTATAGCTACCATCTTGCAGCTGTGGATTATGTTGCTGTGGATGAAATCCGAGGTTCTGTTTTTACGGCAGGGCAATCCACCTTGTTTGATGTTATCGATGGTGAGTATGACATCCTCAGCTTTGATTATAAGATTGATGGTGAAGGCGAAATCGCTGCTATCATCCGCGGCACTGAGTGGCTCAAGTTTTACGGCGATTACCGTCTAACTGCCGAGGGTGAAAAGTATGATTATGTGGGTATTACCACAGAAAAACTGGATGACGGTTATATCCACGTAACCTTTGATCTGGCAGTATTGGAGAGATCCGGTTGTGTTGATAATCGTGACGGCGCACCCACGGATGTGAGTGTAATTGATATCTACGATTGGACTACGGCCAATGGCTATATTGATAACATTCAGGTATCCAATAAAGAACCTGAGGATGTTATCCGTGGCGAAGCCTTTGAAGGCGGCGTCACCAAAACCATTGTCCTGTCAGAAAATGCAACAGAAAATCTTTCCTTTGATTACAAGTTGACCTCCGACGGAGATATTCGTGTGATCCTGAGAGCCCCTGACTGGAATGGCTTCTACGGTGATTTTACATTCGATGCAAATGGTTTGGTATGGAGTTATCAGACTGGCATTACCACAGAAAAACTGGATGATGGTTACTTCCGTGTTTATGTTGATTTTGCACAACTGAACAGAAGCGGATGCAACGATAATCTTGACAGCGCACCTGCAAGTGTAGGTATTTTCGATATCTATTCCTGGGGTACAGCTGACGGTTATATAGACAACATTCAGTTGGATGCGGAACTGCCTGAGGAAGAGGTAATCCGTGGTGAAGTTTTTAACGGCAATGACGGTAAAATCATTTATCTGGAAGAAAATGCCTATGAAAGCATAACATTTGACTATAAATTGACAAATAATGGCACGATTCGTCTTCTTTTAAGAGATATAGACGCGTGGACCACAGGTGTTTATGGCGATTTCTTCTTCGATGCTGCAGGCGAAACAATGGATTATTCCGGTATCACCACCGAAACACTTTCTGATGGTTATATCCGTGTAATTATGAATTTTGCACAATTGAACAGAACTTGTCTGGTCGATAACCGTGACGGCGCACCGGATAAGGTTGGTGTTTTCGATATTTATAGCGGAAATACTGGTGACGGCTATATAGACAACATTCAGTTGGATGCAGAATTGCCTGAGGAAGAAGTAATCCGTGGTGAAGCCTTTGAAGGCGGCGTTACCAAAACCATTGTTCTGTCGGAAAATGCAACAGAAAACCTGGCTTTTGACTACAAGCTGACCACCGACGGAGATATTCGTGTGATCCTGAGAGCCCCTGACTGGAATGGCTTCTACGGTGATTTTACATTCGATGCAAATGGTTTGGTATGGAGTTATCAGACTGGCATTACCACAGAAAAACTGGATGATGGTTACATCCGTGTTTATGTTGATTTTGCACAACTGAACAGAAGCGGATGCAACGATAATCTTGACAGCGCACCTGCAAGTGTAGGTATTTTCGATATCTATTCCTGGGGAACTGCAGATGGTTATATTGATAATATCCGGTTGGATATTGCATCGTCCGAGGAAAATGAGCCTACTGAACCGGAAACTCCCGAGGAGCCTGTGATTCGCGGCGAAGTTTATAATGCCGGCGAAAAGATAAACTATATGATCCCCGAAGGTGACTATGCCACCATCAGCTTTGAGTATAAGCTGACCACCGAAGGCTTTATTCGTGTGATGCTGAGAAGTCCTGCCGATTCCGAGTGCTACGGCTCTTTCTACTTCACGGCAGAGGGTGAGCGTGAGGACTATTCCGGTGTTGTATGCGAAAAACTGTCCGACGGCTATATCCGTGTAACGGTAACCACCAAAGAGGTTACCATTACCGGTAACAGCGACGGTCGTGAGAAAGTTCCTGCAACTGTGAACAAGGTATGTGTTTACCGGGATTCCACTGCCAGCGGCTACATTGATAATATTCAGGTAACGGAAAAGGATCCCACGGAAGAAGCATATCGCGGTATGTATTTTGTGGGCGGTGCAACCTCCAATGTAACACTGGATAACACTGTATTTGAGGAGATCACCTTTGAATATACCCTGACATCAGCCGGTGAGATCGCAGTAGCGCTACGCAGCCCTACCGATGTTCCTTATTATGGTCTGTACTATTTTAATGCAAATGGTTTGACTACCGGTAATAACGCCGGTGTCTATACCGAAAAGCTGGATGACGGCTATGTGCGCGTTAAAATGGTGCTGGCAGAGCTGGGTAGAACAAATAACAATGATAATCGTGATAATGTTCCCGAAACTGTAAGCAAGCTGGTATTCTATAAGTTCGGCACTGCCAACGGTTATGTGGACAAGGTGTCTTTGAAACTGCCGCCTCCTGAGCGCGGTGATGTGTTAACTGCGGGTCAGGATTGGAGCTATACCACAGATGCCGCTGCTTATGAAGCGGTAACCGTGGACTACCGGCTGACCAACAATGGTCAGGTGACATTTGCTTTGACGGATGCCACAAAGACCAACTACTTCGGCTATTTCTATTTCGACAAGAATGGCGAGGTGGAGGATTACGCTGGCGTATCCACAATGGTTCGCAGCGACGAGTACATCAAGATCACCTTTGACATTGCTGAGCTTGCAATCAACAGCGGCGTTGCACCTGCTTCCATTGCCTGTATCTGTGTAGAAGGCAGCGAAAGCACGGCTACCGGATTTGTGGATTATGTGCAGTTCAAGAAAAATGCTATTCCTACCGGCGTCCGCTTTGGTGTCCTGAGTGATGTTCACGTTGGCGTATTTGAAGATGATCAGTATACGGTTCGTCTGATCCATGCATTGACTGCTTTCAAGGAGCGGGGCGTTGATGCTGTTCTGATTTCTGGCGACCTGCAGAATCATACCACCGATTTGGAACTTTCCAAGAAATGGATCGAGATTTTTGCAGAGACCTGGTTCAGCGTATTCCCCGACAACACAAACAATTTGACCGGCGAGCATGTGGAACCCGTATTTATCTGCGGTAACCACGACCAGCAGCTGGTGGCTGAACAGTACTGGCCTGAAAGCCTGGGCGCTTATTCTGAAGCTTTTATCAAGGAAGTCAATGGCTACTACTTCGTAGGCGCAAACTTCTGGTGCGAAAGTGCTGCAAGTGATTATATTCTGCGCGCAAAGGAAGACAGCAACGGCTATCCCTTCTTCTATACCCAGCACTGCACGCTGTATAACACCGTTTATGGCATTACCGATTCCGGCCACGGCACTGCAGAAACCAATCTGGATGAGCTGTGGGATGCTTATAATGCCATCACATTTACCGGTCATACCCATATTCCTGCAACAGATGAGCGTTCCATCTGGCAGTCTTTGGATGATAAGTATGCTGATTTCACTGCTATTCAGGTTCCTTCTCTGAACTATGGCCGTCTGTCTGACCTGGGTCTGACTGCTCCTGGCAACTATAACCTGTGCGAGCAAGGTATGTATGTAGTTGTAGACGGCAGCGATGTTACCATTACCCGTCTGGACTTTGCAGACCATAATAATGTTTTGGGCGAACAGCTTGGTGAGAATTGGAGCTTTGATGCAGCAGATCCCACCGACAGACCCTATGACTATACGGTTCGTGCAGAGCAGGCACATCAGCCTGAATTTGCCGATGATGCTGAAATTACTGTGGATTTCCTGAGCAAGTCCCAAATCTCCATTACCGTTCCCACTGCGACTGTAACTGCACCGGAAGGCTTCAGTGATGCTATCCAGCTTTACTATGTGGAACTGGTAAAGGTCGCTACCGGCGAGATCTTACAGACCGACGTGATTGAGACAGAGTATCTGTATGATCTGAAGCCTGAGCGTTTTGACGGACCCTTTAGCACGACATTCTTTGGCCTGGAGGATAATACCGAGTATCAGCTGCGTGTGTATGCACGGGAGTTCTATCAGGTACAAAGTGAGCCTCTGACTATGAATTTCAATACCGCAGATGCTCCTGCAGATGTAGTTCGCGGTCAGCAGTTTACTGCAGAAACCAATACCTATGTTGAGTTTGAGGCAGGCGCTTATGAAGCAATCAGCTTTGATTATCGTGTCACCAATGTTGGTGAAATGGTCATCGTCTTGAGAAGCACGGAGTGGATTCCTTACTATGGTACATTCAATTTTAATGCAAACGGAGCGGCTATGGAGTATGAGGGAATTTACTGCCAGCGATTGGACGATAACTATATCCGTGTGACAATGTATTTGTCCGAACTGAATGTAACAAACAACAACAATGACCGTTTGAATGCGCCCAGTCAGGTGAAAACCCTTGATATTTACAACTGGACAACAGTGGATGGTTACTTCGACAACCTGCAGCTTTATAAGCAGGGTGAAGCCCCTGAGAAGCCTTCCAAGCCCGAAGAGCCTGCCGAACCGGAAATTCCTGAGGAGCCTGTGGTTCGCGGCGAAGTATATAATGCCGGCGAAAAGACAAACTATATGATTCCCGAAGGCAACTACGCCACCATCAGCTTTGAATATAAGCTGACTACCGATGGCGAGATCAATGTAATGCTCAGAAGCCCCTCGGATACCCCCTACTACGGTGGCTTCAAGTTTAATGCCAACGGTGAGGTTCAGGATTATGCC
>JAZRLK010000125.1:0-10082 GCA_045646805.1 Faecousia sp. | reverse complement strand
CCTTGGCTCACAGAACGACATGGCTACGATCCGACTTGGACACGGCCGGTGTGGTCCAGGTGAGGGCCGGCGCACAGGTCGGTGAAATCGCCCTGGGTGTAGAAGGAAATAACGGCATCCTCCGGCAGATCCTGGATCAGTTCCACCTTGTAGGGCTCGTTCATTTCCTGCATATAGGCGATGGCATCGGCACGGGGTTTTTCACTGCGCTCCAGGCGGATGCGTTCTTTGCAGATTTTCTTCATTTCTGCTTCGATCTTCTCCAAATGCTCGGGGGTGAAAGAGAAGGGGGCGTCAAAGTCGTAGTACCAGCCCTCATCAATTGCGGGGCCGATAGCAAGCTGCACTTCCGGCCACAGACGCTTAACAGCCTGCGCCATAATGTGTGAGCAGGTGTGCCAGTAAGTTTTCCGGTACTCGGGGTTTTCAAAGGTGTACAGATTTTCTTCGCTCATAGTGTTTTTCTCCTTTCTGATTGGGGAGGTATAAAAATAATCCCATCCCCTGAAAAATCAGGGGTGGGATACAAAAGTATTCCACGGTTCCACCCTGGTTACAGCTTGCGCTGTCACTCATTGACGCGTTAACGGGCGCACCCGACCGGCTATTTCCAGCCGATGGCTCAGAAGTGGTTTGAGCATTGCAGGGGTTCAGAGCCATTGCACCAAAGTAGGCTCCTCTCTGAGAATCTTACAAAACCCATATGTCTTCGTCAAAGCCTTTGACGAAGAGAATATAGCATAGTTTTTTCTCCGTGTCAATGACATTGGTTGCAAAACTGACTTCTTTCTGCTATAGTAACAGAAAGAAAGGCGGAGAGAGTATGATCGAAGTATGTAACGCGCAAGTGATGAAGCCCCTGCTGGAAAAACACGGCTTTCATTTTTCAAAAGCAAAAGGACAAAACTTTTTAATTGCTTCTTGGGTTCCCCAGGAGATTGCAGAACGCTCCGGTGTCAATGAAACTGTGGGCGCATTGGAGATCGGTCCAGGTATCGGACCGCTGACCCAGCAGCTTGCACTGCGGGCAGGAAAGGTCTGCGCAGTGGAGCTGGATTCCCGGCTTGCTCCCATTCTGGAGGAAACGGTAGGGGAGTTTGAAAACTTAAATATTTTGTGGGGCGATATTCTCAAGCAGGATATTCCAGCCCTTGTCAAAGAGCAGTTTGGGGATCTTCGCCCTATGGCCTGTGCCAATTTACCTTATTATATTACATCGCCTATTTTGTCAGCCTTGCTGGAGGCAAAATGCTTTGAAGCGGTAACGGTTATGGTGCAAAAAGAGGTAGCCCAGCGAATCGCTGCAAAACCTGGCACAGCCGATTATAGTGCCTTTACGGTGTTCTGCCAGTTTTATGCCCAGCCGGAGCTTTTGTTTGATGTGCCTGCCCACTGCTTTATGCCCCAGCCGAAGGTAACATCCGCAGTCATTACGCTGCGCCCCTATGCCCAGCTTCCCTGGGATGTGGCGGATGAGCAGATGTTCTTCCGGGTGGTGCGCGCCAGTTTCGCAATGCGACGCAAAACGCTGCATAACGGATTGGCTGCCGGATTCCCGGAGCTGGGCAAAACCGGCGCGAAAGAAGTGCTTGCAGCCTGCGGATTCCCGGAAAATGTTCGGGGTGAAACTCTGAGTATCCCGGAATTTGCCCGAATTGCCAACGAGATCGTTAGGAGAAAAACAAAATGATTGAATTTCTGTTCCTGGATTTGGATGATACCATTCTGGATTTCCATAAAGCCGAGCGAATTGCGTTGGGAAAGACATTCCGTTGTTTCGGTCTGGAGCCGGAAGAATCCGTAATTGAGCGCTATAAGCAGATTAACATTGAGCATTGGCAAAAGCTGGAGCGGAAGGAGCTGACCCGGGATCAGGTTGTTGTCGGGCGGTTTGCCCAGCTTTTCCGGGAGTACGGTATATCTGTAAACCCTGAGCAGGTTGCTCTGCAATATGAAAATGATTTGTCTGTGGGTCACTATTTTCTGCCCGGCGCAGAAGAAGCGCTGAAAACGCTCAGCCCAAAATATAAGCTGTACCTTGCAAGCAACGGTACAGCCAAAGTCCAGGCGGGCAGATTAAAAAGCGCCAATATCAGCCATTATTTTGAGGAGATTTTTGTGTCCCAGGAGATTGGCGCCAATAAGCCCGATCGGTTGTATTTTGACCGCTGTGCTGAAAGAATACCCGGCTTCGATCCCCAAAAGGCAATGATCGTCGGCGATAGTCTGACATCGGATATCCAGGGCGGTATCAATGCCGGTATGAAAACGGTCTGGGTCAATCCTGCTCATAAGCCCCACCCGGCGCATATCACCCCAGACTATCAGATCGAATCCCTCTCCCAGCTGGAATCCCTCCTGGAAACTATATAAATGATTGTTTGCCCTAACAATATAATCGTAGGGACCGATGCCCACATCGGTCCCTACAATGTTGTTTATAGATAGTGTGGTAAATTCCAATTTACAGTTTTACTTCCACAGGATCATGGATTTCCATCGAATCCGGTGTAACCGTGCAGTCGTATGCCAAAATCTGAACACCGGCATTGGCTGCCTCACGCAGAACACTGCCAAATTCCGGATCTGTAGCATCATTGGGGTGCAGGAATTTTACATCCTGCATCTGAATAACAAAAAGCACATATGCCCCGTATCCTTCCCGGCAAAGCCGACTCAGCTCCCGCAAATGCTTTGCACCTCGGGTAGTAGGCGCATCGGGAAATGCACAAACGCCGTCGTTTTCTAAAGTCACACCTTTAACTTCCAGAAAACAAAGCCGCCCATCTTTTATAAAGGAAAAATCAAACCGGGAATCACCGAAAGTGGTTTCCGGTTTTATATTTTCAATTTGTCCCAATCCGCCCTGGCGCAGCCATTCTCCCACAGCTGCATTGGGTGCTTGAGAATCCATATTGATGAGCCGTTCGCCTTTTTGCACAGCAATCAGGTCATACCGGGTTTTGCGAATAGGGGAGAGACAGTCTGCGCAGTAAACCGTAGCACCTGGCTGCAATAACTCCCGACACCGGCCTGTGTTTTTTACGTGGCAGATTTCGGTGCGTCCGTCAATTTCGATATGGGCAATAAACCTGTTTGGCCGTGCAAGAAATGTTCCTTGCACGATATTCTCTTTGTATCTCATAGGCAAACTCCATACATACTGGTATACAGTAATTATAGCAGAAATTTCTTTCAACTGCAATCTTCGGAAAAACCTGTTGCCAAATTTTAAAGATTATGCTACATTATAATAGTATTATTGTGCACAAAAAGAATTAGGAGGAATATAAAAATGAACAAGCTTAGCAGCCGTATTTTGTCTGCGCTTATGGCATTGTTGTTGGTGTTCAGCCTGCTGCCCGGTATTTCCTTTACTGCAGATGCTGCAACAGTAAACTACCAGTATGCAGATACCGAAGAATACTCCAAAGTTTCCAACATCATTATTAACTGGGGAACAAGAGAGGAAGAAGCAACCTTTCTTTCTCCCAATGCAGAAAAATTTTATCAAGATACTACTTATGAAGAACTGGCAGCACTGAACGGGTCTTCCAACCTTACAACAGTCAATACCAGTGCGTTGTATGTGGCACTTTACAATCTGATGAAGAATGCCCATACTAAGCAAACAAAATATGATGAAACCCGGGATATGTACCAATATACCGATTGCCAAAACAATGGAACTGCAACAAAAGCCATTTCTGCTTTTTATTCCGGTGAGGCAGTCGGTCCTGCATGGGATAAAGGTGCTACATGGAACCGTGAACACGTGTGGCCCAACAGCAAGGGCGGCGATGGAAAAAATGAAGACGATATTATGATGCTCCGTCCGGAAACTAAGAGTAATAACTCCAGCCGTGGCAATGAGGCTTTTGGCGAATCGTCCTCTTATTTCCATCCCAATGAGAAAACAAGCATCTACGATGTCCGTGGCGATGTAGCTCGTATCGTTTTGTATACCTATGTCCGTTGGGGTACAGAAGAACAGGCTGTTCTGGATAATATTTGGGGAGAAAGCGGCGTGATCGAGAGCAAAGCGGTGCTTCTGAAATGGATGAAGGAAGACCCGGTTGATACCTGGGAGATGGGTCGTAATGACTCTGTCCAGTCCATCACCGGCACCCGTAACGTCTTTGTTGACTACCCCGAACTGGCTTTTGAACTTTTCAACGAACCTGTTCCGAAGATGACCACTCCCTCCGGCAATGCAGGCGGAGCAAGCTATACCATTACCGCAAAATCCAATAATACATCCTACGGTACAGTGTCTCTCAGCGGCAATGTGATCACTGCCAAACCTGCCAATGGCTACTATGCTGCCGGCTACACTGTGACCTCCGGCAGTGCAACGGTTTCCCAAAATGGCAATGTGTTTACCGTCAAGGCCACCGCGGATTGCATCGTAACGATCAAGTTTGCCCTTGCACCTAAGTATACGGTGCAGATCAAAGAAAACGGCAGCTTAAAATCCTCCCAGTCTGTTCAGGCCAATACCAATTATACCCTCCCGGCGTTTTCCTCCCAATTGCCGGATAACCATTCCTTCCTGGGTTGGTCCACCTCTCAAATAACCCAAACCAGTCAGAAACCTGCTTTCTATGCCGCTGGCGCAGAAGTCACCATTACCGCCAATACCACCTTCTATGCGGTCGTGGCAGTGAAGGATCCCAATGCAGAAGGTGGTACAACAACCTGGAATCTGGTAACAAACATTTCCCAAATTAAAGCAGGCGACCAAGTTATCATTGCTGCAAAAGATTACGACTATGCCTTAGGAACCAATCAAAAAACCAACAATCGTGAAGCGGTGGCGATTGTCAAGAACGACGGTGTTCTTACATATGAAACCAGTGTTGCGATTTTGACTCTGGAAGCCGGCACAGTCAGCGGCACCTATGCCTTCAATACCGGCAGCGGATATTTATATGCGGCGTCCAGCAGTAATAACTACTTAAAAACCAAAGCAACAAAGGATAATAACGGATCCTTTGCAATTACAATTGCAAACGGAACAGCATCCATCGTTGCGCAAGGTTCTTACACAAGAAATACCATGCAGTACAACCCCAATAGCGGATCTCCGTTGTTTGCCTGCTATGCCAGTGCAAGTCAAAAGGCATTGTCGTTGTATGTAGCCCAGTCCGGCAAAGGTGCTACCACCTATACCACTTCCTGGACATCTGCCTGCTCCCATGCCAATACCACCACAGTCACAGTGCCTGCAACCTGTTTCCAGAGCGGCTCTGAAACAGTTTCCTGTGCATCCTGCGGTGAGGTAATCAGCACGAAGATCCTTCCTGTACAGCATTCGTATCAGAATGAGTATATTGCTCCCACTCTTTCTACAGGCGGCGGTAACCGTGAGTACTGCAGCCTGTGCGGCGATGAAACATTGGAGGATCCGGAAGCACCTTTAACAGATGTGGAAAGCTGGAGCCTGACTCTGGCAGATGATGTCCGTGTCAACTTCAAGATCAATGTGGATTCTTCTATCCGCAGTACCGCAAAGATCCATATCAGCGTTGCCGGAAATACAACTATTTATAATGTATCAGAGCTGACCTCCGACGGTAACGACGGTTATACCGTGTCTGTAAAAGTTTCCGCAGCGCAAATGACGGATGAAATTGCGGTGCAGATTACAAACGGTGCCGATGCCAGCCAGAAGAAGACCTATACCGTCCGGGATTATGCCGTGTCTCTTCTCAACGGCAATTATCCTCAGACGATGAAGGCTCTTGTCCGACAGATGCTCCATTATGGCGCAGCAGCCCAAGCTTACTTCAATTACAAAACCGATAATCTGGCCAATGCCAATGTGGAAACAGCTTTGCAGAATACCCCCGAGACAACCAATGCTTATCAGGTGACAGGGGAGACGGCAGGCGTCGAGTTCTATGGTGCAACCTTGGTATTCCGTGATCGGATTGCCCTGCGGTATTATTTCCATATGACCGGCGATATCTCCGGATATACCTTCCTTGCAGGCGGAAAAACACTCACACCGGTGCAAAAAGGCACATATTATTATGTGGAGATTGCCGAGATCAACCCCCAGGATCTGGATAACGCATTTTCCGTAGAGGTCAATGGAAGCCTGACTGTGCAGTATAGTCCCATGAACTATATTGTCAATATGTACCAAAAGGGCAGTCAGGATCTGCGTGCATTGGTCCAGGCTCTGTACGATTACCATTTGGCAGCAAAAGCATATACTTAAAAAATATAATCCTGTATTATTTTGACAGCTCCCTCATTGTGGGGCAGTGCCATTTAGTTAAGAAAAAATGTCATTCCAAGCCGGTAGGGGACGATGCCCACATCGTCCCGCACACTGGCTGGTTCTCAATGACACCACTTAACTGGGTGACATTGCCGTTGTGAGGGAGCTGTTTTGCTGTGCACAGAAAACCATCGGCTGAAAAAATGCCAATCCCACCGCAGCAAGGGGAACACGGCGTAAGCCGTTACGGAGTGGTTGATCTAATTATCAATTTTAGACAATAAAACTGCAGGAGTCCATAGATATACAAGCTGTTTCCTATATGTCCGCCTGTAACACACAAATAACCACAATATCTTGTGTTCAGTGTGCCGAATTTTCTAAATGTGGTAACAATGCACAAAGAAAACCCGAAAAAAATGTTGTAAGATGTCATTGTCATATATTGACAGCTGCCTATTGCATTTGATACAATAAAAAACGTAATGAGGGGGATGGGGATATTCTGCGCTCAAGCCCTTAAATTGCATTGGGAAAATCCGGTGGCATTGCTGAAAAGCCCTGCCTCCCTCGTTGTGAGGGAGGTGTCACGGCATAAGCCGTGACGGAGGGAGTTTTGCCTCCAGCCTATGGGATGATCTGCAGTCCATTATGTAGGGACCGGCGTCCTCGACGGTCCGCTGTCCCGTTTTCTTAATGTGATTCAAAGGCAATAGCAAAGTATATTCCCACAAAAAACATTACAGAAATATCCACCCGGCAATCCGGAAGATCCGGATTGACCAACAACAAAAAACGGAGGTAAAAACGCATGAAAAAAGCACTATCCCTGTTTCTTGTGGTATTGATGCTCGTCGGTATGCTGCCGATGATTACAATCAATGCCAATGCTGCTGAAGTCACTGAGACTCTGTCCGTTATTGCCAACACTGGCAGCTTAGTTGACAAGACTATTTCCTGGATGAGCAATGACGTGATCTTCTCAAACTCCCAGGCAGCAAGTTCCAGCGCTATCAGAACACAAGATACCGATCATTTTAGAGTGTATGCTGGTAGTTCTGTGACCGTCGAAGCTCCTGGCAACATCACAAAGATTGTGGTAACCTGCACTCAGAATGCCAATAATTTGGTTACATCTGTAGGTGATGAGGCAACTGCATCCGGCTCCACAGTAACAATTGTTCCCACTGAAGCTGCTGCTACATATACCATTGCAAAGGTAACTGCACAGTTCCGTCTGAAATCTGTCGCTGTTACTTATGCTACTGTAGCTTCCGGTGACTGCGATCACGCCACCACCGAAGAAATCGCAGCTGTTGCAGCAACCTGCACCACCGCTGGTAACACTGCCGGTGTGAAGTGCGCCGACTGCGGCAAGGTTCTGGAAGGCAACGAGACCATCGAGGCCCTGGGCCACACCAATGATGAAGGCGTCGTGACTGCTCCTACCTGCACCGCTGACGGCTTCACCACCTACACCTGCACCGTTTGCGGCAAGAGCACAAAGTCCGACTATGTAGACGCTACCGGCCACAATTACGTGGATGGCGTTTGCTCCGTTTGCTCTGTTGCAATGCCCACTAGTCTGAATGGCAAGTACTACATCGCTGCTATCCGCAGCAGCGGCAATTACTTCTATATGACCAACGATCTGGGCACCGCTTCCACCAAGCGTTATCAGATCGTAGACTCCGGTCTGACCGAGCTGCCCGCAAGCATTACAACTCCTGTTGCTGCTCAGACCTTCGAACTGATCTTCGATGCTGCTACTGCTACATACAAGATCAAGACCGGCGATCAGTACCTGGGCTGGACCTCCGGCAACTCCGGCGCCCTGGTTGACGAGGCTTCCGCCATTGCAGCTACCATCGAAAATTCCACTGTAGAAGGCGCTTACATCATTCATTTCACTGAAACCACAACCACAGCCGGAGTCGAAACAGTGAGATACCTGTCTTTGAACAGCAATGCCGCCAATGCTTACTATGCTTGGTATAAGGAAGGCCAGGTTTCCAAGCTGTACCTGGTTCCCGTTTCCGATGAAGCTGGCGGCGACGAAGGTGGCGACGAAGGCGGCGACGATGTAACAACTCCCGACTCCTGCATCGAGCACAACTATGTTGATGGCGTTTGCACCAACTGCGGCGCTAAGGACGAAGGCGCAATCGATACTCCCACCGCTTCCTCCGGCACCATCACTTTTGATGATAAGGCAAAGCGTACTCAGTTTACAAGCTCTGTACAGGTTTGGGAGGAAAACGGAGTTATTGTTACCAACAACAAGGCTTCCTCTACATCTAATGTTGGCGACTATGCAGCACCTGCTCGTTTCTACAAGAGCTCTGAGATCATTATTTCCTTTGCCGGAATGACCAAGATTGAGTTTACTTGTAATACAGCTGCCTACGCTACTTCCTTGGGCAAATCCATCACAGGTGCGACTGTATCTGATAAGCTTGTAACTGTCGAATTGGCTGCTCCTGCTGATACCTATACAATCAAGCTGACTGATGGTCAGGTACGTATGGATTCCATTACCGTTTATGCAGATTCTTCCGATTGCGCTCACAACTGGAGCGAATGGGTTGAGACCACTGCTCCCACCTGTACTGCTGCAGGTGAAGAGACTGCAACCTGCTCCCTGTGCGGCGAAACTAAGACCAATCCTGTTCCCGCTGCTGGCCACAACTACGACGAAGCTGGCAACTGCACTTCCTGCGGTATGACCCCTGCTGATGTTGTTGAGGCAGCTTATGCACTGGCAACTGGCGAAAAACTGGATGGTATGTATACTCTGACTGGTGTTATCACCTCTATTCCGACTGCATACAATTCTTCCTACAAGAACATCACTGTTGTGATGGATGTTATCGGCGTAGAAGGCAAGCCCATTGAGTGTTTCCGTTTGGCTGGCGAGGGCGCTGACCAGCTCCAGGTTAACTATACCATTACCGTTACCGGTACTCTGAAGAATTACAACGGCAAAATCGAATTCGATGCTGGCTGTACTCTGGACAAGTGGGAAGCTCCTGCATGTGAGCACCCTGAAACCACAACCAATATCGTTGACGCAACCTGTAACTTAACCGGCGCTACTATCGTAACCTGTAATTCCTGTGGCATCGTTGTGGAGACCACTCCCATTGCCCCCATTTCTCACGCTTTCGAGAACAACGTATGTACCGTTTGCTCCCTGACTACTGCTCCTGTTGCAGGTGCAACCTACAAGTGGGGCATTGCTCAGGATAATCTGGGTAAGATGATCTACTTCGCTGGTGCTATGGAAGGCTACTACGGTGCAACTGTTGACGGCATTGATGCATCTGTCGATGTTGTTCTGGAAGAAGCCGAAAACGGCTACTATATCAGCTTCACCGATGCTGAAGGCGCAAAGAAGTACATCAATGTTGTTGTCAGCGGTACATACAAGAACTTCACCATCGCTGATGAAGCAGCAACTGTCTACACCTGGAATGCAGATTACAACACTCTGGTAACCGATGTGGATGGAACTACTTGCTACCTTGGCACCTACGGCACCTATTTCACCTTCTCCGTTTCTACCATCGATAAGATCGAAACTTCCTACCCCTCTCACCTCTATCTGGTCGCAATGCCCGAACCCGAAGGCCCCATCGTAGACGAGAACCTGAAGTTTGACTTCATCAGCTTGAGCTATCAGGACTACATTGGTCTGCAGTTCATCGCATCTCAGGGTTCTTACGACAAGATCTATCTGGAAGTTGTTCAGAAGACTTGGGAAAATGGTCAGTTTGTTGATGTAACTGACACTCTGGAGCCCGGCGAGTACTATGGCTTCAAGTTCTTCGAAATCGGCGTAGCATCCTGGTCT